>JAOPWF010000754.1 GCA_025965815.1 Mycobacterium sp. | reverse complement strand
GCTCGCCGCTGGCCGAACCGAGGCCCGCCGTGCCACCGCTGTCAGGAGCCGACAGCTCGCCGGTGACGGCGGGGCCGCCCGGCCGTCCCTTCTCCCTGCTCCTGGCCATCCCGCTGGTGCTGCTGCTCTCGCCGTTGCTGATCGCCACGGTCTCGGGACGCCTTCGGGGCTGACCGGCCGGGGACGCGAAAGGCCGGGGGCCGACAGCCCGTTGGGACAGTCGTGGCGGGGTCGGCGGTCGACGACGATCCGCTGCGCGGGCGCCGGTCGCCCGTCGCCCGGAGCGCCCAAACGAAAGGACGAACGGAACCACCATGGCAATCACCGAGACGCAAGCCGTTGCGCAGCTCCCCGAGGACAAGGAGCTGGCAGGGCGTGTCGCGATGGTCACCGGCGGCACGCGGGGGATCGGCGCGGCCATCAGCCGCGGCCTGGCCGCGCACGGCGCCAGCGTGGCGGCGGGCTTCACCCATGACCGGCGGCGCGCCGAGGAGTTCAAGGACGAGCTCACGGCCGGCGGCGCGGCGCTCACCGTCCATCAGGGCGACGTGAGCTCGGCCGACGACTGCCGCCGGACGGTGCAGGAGGCCGTCGAGCAGCACGGGCGGGTCGACATCCTGGTCAACAACGCCGGCATCACGCTGGACCGGACCGTCGGCAAGATGTCCGACGAGGAATGGCACGACGTCATCGCGGTCAACCTCTCCGGTGCCTTCTTCATGTCCAAGGCCGTGCTCGCGCACATGCTCGAGCGAGGCAGCGGCCGGATCGTGAACATCTCGTCGATCATCGGCCAGACCGGCAACGTCGGCCAGGCGAACTACGCGGCTTCCAAGTCGGGGCTCTTCGGCCTCACGATGTCGATGGCCAAGGAGGCGGCCTTCGCGCTGAAGCGCGAGGACCGGCTCGACCCCTACGGCGTCGGGATCACGGTGAACGCCGTGGCCCCTGGCTTCATCGAGACCGAGATGCTCGACCTGGTCCCGGACAAGGTGCTCGACCGGATCCGCTCAGAGGTGCCGCTCAACCGGCTGGGACGGCCGGATGAGATCGCCCGCGTGGTCCGGTTCCTGGCCGCCGACGCGTCGTCATACATCACGGGACAGGTGTGGGCGGTCAACGGTGGCCAGGAGATGTAGCACCGCGACCCCCGGCCGGCCGCGAGGCCGGCCGGGCGCCTGGGGGAGGTCCCTGTGTCAGGGCATCGGGTGAGCCATGAAGAAGGCGTACATGGCGCCCGTCTCGTCCGGGCCGGCGGGGTCCGCGTACTGCTGGCAGCTGCAACCGCCGGACCATGCGTGGCCCATGCCGGACACCAGCCAGGACTGGATCAGCTCCGTGCCGGAACGATCGGAGTACGACGTGACGGTGTAGGAGTGCCCGCCCGGCACGCTGCCGGAGGTCACCTTGGAGGGCGTGCCGGACACCGAGCTGTTGGCGGCGCCGTCGTCGGCGAGATCGTTGGTGAGCTGCCACTGCTGGGCCAGCTGCTGGGCATTGACCGGTGGCACTGTCGTGTCCTTGTCGCCTTCGAAGAGGATCACCGGCATCTTCCTGGCGTGCTTGCCCATGGCCTTGTAGGCCGAGGCGCCGGCCTGTGCCGGGTCGGCGCTCTTGTAGCCGGCGCAGGCGGCAGTCGCCGCGTACTCACAGCCCGAGCCGATCCCCGCCGCGGCGTAGAGGTCGGGGTAGGTCGCGGCCATGACGGAGGACATCGCGCCGCCGGCGGAGAGCCCGGTGACGTAGGTCCGATGGGCGTCCACGGTGTAGTGCTGCTGCGCCCAGCGCGTTATGTCGGCGATGATGGACGGCTCACCCGCGTCGCGCTGCATGTGGGCCTGCTGGAAGAAGTTCCAGCACTTCTGGTTGTTGTTGGCAGCGTCCTGCTGGGGGAACACGACGATGAAGCCCTTGGCCTCCGCCAGGGCGTCCCAGCGGGTCAGCTGGCGGAACTGGTCCGCCGACTCGGTGCACCCGTGCAGGGCGACGACGAGCGGCATCGCCGTCCCGGCCTTGTACGACGAGGGGACGTATCCCTGGTAGACGAGCGATCCGGACGCGTCGGTGAAGGTGCCCGAGAAGGGCGTGCCGGCTCCCTTGGGGGACGTCCCGGGTCCCGAGACGACCGGGGTGGTCTGCCCGCCGCCGAACGAGGTGGGAATCATCGTCGCGCTGCCGCCGGGGAGGTAGGACCACCAGGGCTTGGCGGCCGACGGGACCTGGACCGGGGGCCAGGTCGCGGCGCCTGCGGTGGCGGCCCCGAAGCCGACCGTCAGCAGGCACGTGAGGCCGAGCACCCCCGGCCAGACGCGGCGGAAACGCCGCGTCCCGCGGTCCGGGATTCCGGGCGGTCTAGCGCCCCCAGCCATCTTCGAGTCCTTGTCGTCCGGCAGCATTCGTCGAAGCTCCTCTCGGGCTCGGCGCCCGGTGGATTGAACGGATGGCCTGACCGTAGGTACAGCAGGAGGCGCGGGGCATGCCCGAAACCCAGAACGTGTCCCCTCCCGGTTCGTAGCTTCTACGGACGCCGCGCGGGAAGGCGGGCATCCTCGTGAGCGCCGGAGGGCGGCTGACGAGCGGCGCCCTGCACCACCTCCACGAAGAGGCGGTCCGGACGATCGCCGACCGGGTCGCGGCGCGCCGGGAGCCGCTGGCGCGCCAGATGGTCGAGCGCTTCCAGGCCGACGGCTCGGAGGCCGAGCTCGCCCCTGACGACACGATCGCCGAGGAGCAGTTCGCGTTTTCCTTAGAGAACATCGACGCGTTCGTCGCGACCCTGCGCGGCGGGGAGCCGCTCACCCCCGCCTGGGCTGCGGCGATTCGCGAGGCCTCCGCCCGCCGCGTCCATCAGCGGGTGTCGCTCGAGTTCTTCTCACACTGCGCCCGGGTCTGGGGCGAGGTCCTCTGGGACGCGGTCGTCGCCAACGCGCGGATCGACCGGCCGGGCGAGCGCGAAGCAGCGATCGAGATCGCCTCGAGGCTCATGCGCCAGGTCGACCTGCTCTCGCGGGTGGCGGTGAAGGCCTACCTGGACGAGGTGACCGATCGCGGGCTGCTCCGCCGCGATCTGCTCGGGGCGCTCATCTCAGGCCGCGGGGAGGCCGACGCCGTCCAGCGGCAGGCCCGATCCCTGCATCTCAAGCTCGGCGAGAGCTACATCGTGGTGGTCATCCGCGCCGCGGAGATGCATGGCGAGGTCGGCCGGGACGAGCCGCTCTCGTCACGCGTCGCGCTCGACCGGATCGTCGAGACGACGCGGACCCGCGTGCGACCGTCGGCCGGGTCGCTGCTGGCCGGCATGCGCCAGGGGGACCTCGTGATCCTCTACCCGGTCACCGGCCCCGAGGAGCTCGAGGCGGTCAGCGAGGCGTGCGCCGAGCTCGCCGAGGCGCTGACCGTGGACGTCAGCATCGGGATGAGCGGGTGTCACCCGGGACTCCGGGCGATCGCCACGGCGTACGCCGAGGCGCGGGACGCGGCCGCGATGGCCAGCAGGCTCGGCATCCGCGGGCGGGCCGTCGGCCTCGATGACGTGCTGATCGATCACATGCTGCAGGGGAGCGCCCACGCCCAGGGGATCCTGGCGGAGACGCTGCGGCCGCTGACCGACTACGACCAGGAGCACGGCACCGAGCTGCTGGCCACGCTCCAGGCCTATGTCGACACCCACTTCAACCTGACCAAGTCGGCCGCGATCCTCACGGTCCACCCCAACACGGTCGTGTACCGGTTGCGCCGGATCCGCGAGCTCAGCGGCCGTGATCCCCACGACGTCGACGACCTCGTGGTGCTGTCACTCGCTCTCAAGGTGCTCGGGTTCCGGGCCCGTCTGGGCTCCTGACGGTCAGCGGACCCGGCCGAAGTCGGCCGCGGCGGTGATGGCCGTGCCGACGCCTTCCCGCGGCGACCCGAAGACGACGCCCACGCCGACGTCGGAGAACGCCGGGTCCAGGAGGATCCGCTTGTGCTCGGGGCTGCCCATCCAGGCGTCCACGATGCCGCGGGGCGTCGCCAGCGAGCCGCTCGTCCACGCCAGGATCTCTCCCGCCGACCACCGCCCGCGCGACGGCAGGTAGCCGGTGCGGCGGATCCGGTCGACGAACGTCGACCCCCCAAGGCTCGTGTGCCCGAAGTAGTGCCGGGCGACCATGTCGGCGGCGTGACCCTTGGCGGCGGACGCGAGGCGCGGGTCGTGGCCGACGGCCGGCCGGCCGTCGGCGGCGCGCGGCTGGTTGAGCAGGCAGCGGACCCCTGCGGCCAGGTCGGAGGCCGTCGCGTCC
>JAOPWF010000671.1 GCA_025965815.1 Mycobacterium sp. | reverse complement strand
GCGTGTCCCTGAGTGTCTTTGGCGACAATGCTGTTGTAACCGCCGATATCTCCGCCGTGGCACCACACCGTCGCTCCACACGGCAGCGTGATGCCGCCCAGCCCCAGGCCGTAGCTGAACTCGGGACCGTTGTCGGTCCAGGCACGGTGTTCATCATCTCCGCCAGTTGCGCCTGCGGAATGACGCGCCCGTCGAGCAGCGCGGTGATGAATGCCGTGATGTCCTCGTTCGTCGAGATCAGCGAGCCCGCCATTCCGGCCGCCGGCGCCGGGAACCGGTGACATCGGTGCGTCGGCCGTCGACGATTTCGTATCCGTGGGCGAAGGGGGCTCGCAGGCCGGTGTCGTCGGGAGTCGGGAAGTACGTGTCGGCCAGCCCCTGCGGGGCGATCGTGCGACGGGTGACTTCCTCGGCCGCTGGAGTTCCGGTCACCGCCTCCATCAGGCCCGCGACGATGTAGTTGGCATTCGTGTACTTCATGGCCGTGCCGGGGGTGAACTGAGCCGGTTTGACGAGCGCCAGGTCGAGCGGTTGATCGGCGGTCATCGGTCCGACGTTGCGATCGGAGTCGGCCTCGAAGTACTCCGGCAGGCCACTTTGATGCCGCAGCAACTGGCGCACCGTGATGGCTCTGCCTGATGTCGCGGCCCGGCAGGTACGTCTCGATGGGTGCGTCGAGGTTGACCTTGGCCTCCGCGACCAGTTGCAGCACGGTGGGCGGGTGTTCATGTCGGAGAATCCGGCCGAGTTCGGGGTGAGGTTGGGCCTGCCCGCGTCACGGCCACCGCTGGTGAGTGCGAGTGTCAGAGCGGACAGAACAAGACTGGTGAGGATCTTGTGCACTAGGCCGAGGGTAGCCGCCACGAATGCGCGGTCGCGATCAGCCCCTGCACGAGAGCGGATGTCGCCGGCGTGAGACCGTCCTCGCCGCGCATCCCGCTGCGCGGACTGATGCCGCGTACCAGCGGGGTCAGTTCCAGCTGGGTCCCGCCGCCGCGGACGCGGTTCACCGGGTTGTTCGGATGCAGGCCGCGCAGCTCGCGGGGGATCGCGTCTAGATCGGTGACGACCTGGTATCCGGGCACCACCACGTGACTGGCCAGGTGCGTGGCAAGCGTCCGGTTGCGGCCGCCTGCCAGCAGGTGGGTGCTGCGCCCGATCCGGCCGTAGCCGTGCAGCGACACCGCGACATCGACGTGGTCCAGGAACGCCGCCAGCCGCGCCGACTCCTCGGCCCGGAACCGCGCCGAGGAAAGGTGGTGCGGATAGTGGTCGGGATGCCTCAGCAGGTACACGGAGGCGTCCGCGGCCTGCGCGGCCCGCTCTGCGATGACGTCGGTCATCTGCTCCAGTCCACCGCCGTGGATGGCCAGGAAGCCGAACCGCGACCGCAGCGTGCTTTCCTCGAGGACGCCGGGGTCGCTCAGTAGTTCCGAAAGCGACTGGGGCGCACCCGAAGAAGCCGGTGCCAGCGGGCGCGGCCAATGCGCCGGATCCCAGCGGCGGAGGAATTCGATCCAGCGGTGCGGCAGGCCGTGATGGATGGCGCCGTCGACGATGCGTTCCAGATAGCCGGGCCGTGGCGGTCCCGGGTCCACCCGCCGATCGATGTACACCCAGGCCTCCGACGGACCGTCGTCGGTGTGCACGGTCAGCCGGTCGCGCCGATACCGCACCGGTACCCCCTCGGCGCTGTCCAGCGTGGCCAGGTCGTGGTCGGACAACCGCCACAACACGCCATGCACCTGCGACCCATCCAGCGGTTCCACGGTGGCGACACCGCGCTCATTGATCAGCCAGTCGTGGTCGGCGAGCGTCGCCGGCCGGGGATCCACCGCGTTGGGGCACCGCCGCGCCATCTGCCGCACGCACAGGTTGGACCCGTACGCGAAGTAACTGTGACGCGCCGACGAGTGATGTCGCCGGCTCAGCGGCTCCCGCACTCAGCCCGTCACGGTCAGATAGATCAGCACTAAGCCAGCCTATGCGCTGTCCATGAGCTGCGGAAACAGGGGTTTCTCGGCACGCTGTCCGCCTTACTATCTTTAAGGTGGCAAACACCCAATCGAGTGGTACTCGGGTCAGGGGTTCAAAGGTGATGGTACGCCAACGGCCCCCGGCGAAGGTGACCGGAGGGCCGTGCGGTGCTGCCATACGACACACCTAGACCCTTTGCGGTGGAACGTTTCTATCAGTTGATCGGAAACCACCAGTCACCGCGCTAACCAGCGCATTTGTGCCGACGGTGACGGAGACGTAATATTTTGCTGCTCGGGGATGTAAGTGATCGTCATCACATTAGGGGTGAACCATGATTCGAACGCTCGTCGTCGCTGCAGCTATCGCAGCAGCCACCATCGGCGCCGCTCCCACGGCTAATGCAGCCCCGTTCAAGAACTGCACCGCTGCTGAACAGGCCGGTAGGTGCAACATCCCGTCGGATGATCCGATGTACGGCCCGTGGCTTGACCGGGACCACGATGGCATTGGTTGCGAGTGCTGACCGTACGACGATGCTCGATGAGACTTGGGAAGATCAGTACAGGCGTCTTCAGCGGTCGTACGAGCTTCTGAAAAGAACGGCTGATCAAAACATCGAACGTGAAGAGATCCATGAGAAGGCACGTGCACGTGACATCCTCTTCCACTTCTGCTGCGATGCCTTCCACCTGAAGGACTGGATCAAGAGTTCGACCACCACTCTGCAGCAGTGCGTCCGAGACGACGTGAAGAAATTCATAGATCGGAATAACCCAAATCCGCCATCCGAGGCGCTAGCGGCGTGCGCTGACATCGCTAACGGTTTCAAGCATCGTCACCTAGACCAAAAGCCTTATTACACACGGGGAGGACGACCTGCCGAAGTTGTCGCGCATGCGCAGGGCATCCAATTTCCGGCCACCTTGCCTGCGCACTTTGACACGAACTATTGGATCGTCGAGGTTAGAGCCAGGAGGTGGGACGCGCTCGACTTAGCTGGTCAAGCAATCGCGGACTGGAACGCGTGGCTGGATTCGCACGGTCTTCTTCCGCCATCATCCTAAGCAACTGCTGTACCACTCTGAAACGAGAAACGGCCCCCGGAAACCGAGGGCCGTTCGCGGACGCGGGGTCATCACTCCCTGCGCCCACTGCCGAGGGCCAATGCCCTCAGAAGCCCTCGGCGGTGTTGCTTGAGGATGGCCCCCCTCCCCGGCGACACAGGAGGGGAGCGGTGGCGCGGTGTACTAAGCCGCGCCCGAGGACGCAGGTGGGAACCCGGCTGGCTTGTGGCTAGCTGTGGCCTGCGTCGGCGTTGCTTTAGAGGGCCCGAACGCGGTAACGGTCGAGGATGTATCGCTCTGCGAGAGTGAAGCCCGTGAATCCCTCACGGAAATAGAGGGATTCAGGCCCCTTTGTCTCGCCGTAGCCGAGCTGCATAGTGTTGGCGTGCAACCGTGCTGCACTCGTCAGGATGACGATACGCAGTTCGTCGGTCGGCCCGTCCGCACGGAACCCGGCACCCCGGCAATATGCCTTGGCCATTGCGGTTGTTGCGGCAATGCAGGCGTTGGCGTGCTCCTCGCCCTCGCCTGCGGGGATGTCGCGGCCGATCAACGCGGCCAGGTCAGCCGCTACGGGTGCGGGGGCCACGACTACGCCGCAGTCAGAACCACGACGGCCAGGGGCTGCGTGAGACCAACGTCGTAGCGGGTAACAACCCTGATGGCCTGGGCGTCGTAGTTGGCAAGGGTTTGGTCGGCCACGAAGATGCTCGCATCCACGTCGCGAACCACCACCACATGCTGCATGTCGGCCAGGATGGCCTTGCCGGTGGGCAGACGGTTCGTGACCGTGAGCGGAATGCCGAAGATCGAATACTGAGTTCCCTCATGGGCGTCGGGATCGAGCAGATAGCGGCCGTCGCTGGAAGTCGCACGCAGCTTACGCAACGAGATGTAGTCGCCGGGATTCATGAACCACCGGTTTGGGGTCACGTTCTGGGCCTGTGCGAGAGCAATGGCGTCCAGCAGCGTGTCGGGGTTGGTCGCATTAAGCACGCCGGTCTGTACGCCGGGCTGGTTGGTGATGCCCTTAATGGTGTTAGCGGTACCTGCGCCTGTGAATAGCGCGGCATCAAGCGCGTTGGAGACGTCGGTGACCAAGCGGGCCCTGAGAACCGCGTCCAGGCCGATGGCCGACTCACGGATCAGTTCATTGCTGAACGGCACCCACACCTTGATCGACTTCAAAGACGAAGGCATGAGATCGATCTCGTCCAGCGGAACCGCGCTGTCACTGATCAAAGCACCCTCGGCGACGAACGCGGCGGAGGCTGCGGCGCTGACGCGAGGTATGCGGACAGGTCGTGCGGAGTCGATGATGATCGGCCCAGCCGCGA
>JAOPWF010000595.1 GCA_025965815.1 Mycobacterium sp. | reverse complement strand
GCGGCATAGCAGTCGCGGATCTCGTCGCACAGGATGCGGACACCGACGAGGTCATGGATGTCATCGAAGTCGCGGCCCTTGACGATCATCTTCTGGTATATCGACCAGTAGTGCTTGGGACGCCCTTCCACGACGGCGTTGATCCGCGACGCATTCAGGGTGGCATTGATCTCGGCCCGCACCCTGGCCAGGTAGGTGTCGCGCGACGGCGCCCGGTCGGCGACCAGCCGGACGATCTCCTCGTACTTCTTCGGATGCAGGATCGCGAACGACAGGTCCTCGAGTTCCCACTTGACGGTTGCCATGCCCAGCCGATGAGCCAGCGGCGCAATGACTTCCAGCGTCTCGCGGGCCTTGCGGGCCTGCTTCTCCGGCGGCAGGAAGCGCATGGTGCGCATGTTGTGCAGCCGGTCAGCGACCTTGATCACCAGCACGCGCGGGTCGCGGGCCATCGCGATGATCATCTTGCGGATGGTCTCGCCCTCGGCCGCGGTGCCGAGCGCCACCCTGTCCAGCTTGGTGACGCCGTCGACGAGATGCCCGACCTCGGTGCCGAATTCGGCGGTCAGCGCCTCCAAGGTGTAGCCGGTGTCCTCCACGGTGTCGTGTAGCAGCGCGGCGACCAGCGTGGTGGTGTCCATGCCCAACTCGGCCAGGATGTTGGCCACCGCCAGCGGGTGCGTGATGTAGGGGTCGCCGGACCGCCGCAACTGAGTGGCGTGTTTCTCCTCGGCCACCTCGTAGGCGCGCTGCAGCAGGGACAGGTCGGCCTTCGGGTAGATCTCGCGGTGGACGCCGACGAGCGGCTCGAGCACCGGGTTGACCGTGCTGCGCTGTGCTGTCATCCGGCGGGCCAGCCGGGCCCGTACCCGACGTGACGCGCTGCTGGAGGTCTTGGCGGTCTCGGTGCGTGCGTCCGGCGGATTATCGGGACCGGCGGGCGGCGCTGCGGTCTCGGCGGTCGGCGGGGGCGCCTGGACGGCCTGCGCCGTGCCCGCGCTCAGGTCGTCTGCCACGATCGCCACCTCCAATTATCCCGTCGCTTCGCTCGCCCCGGCCTTTATCCCGTCGCTTCGCTCGCCCCGGCCTTTCGCAATAAGCCCCTTCGAGGATATGCCTCAGACCGTGTGCAGGCTGTGGACGGGCAGTGGGGCGACCGCATCCCGCCCGCCCAGGCCCGCCAGTTCCAGCACCACCGCCGCGCCGGTCACCACGGCGCCGGCCTTCTTCAGAAGTCGCTGTGACGCCGCAATGCTGCCCCCGGTGGCCAGCACGTCGTCAATAAGGAAAACGTTGCGGCCGGCGAGTTCAATCCCCTCCGCGGGGACTTCCAGGGTCGCCGTGCCGTACTCCAGGCTGTAGGACTCGCTGTACACCGGCGGCGGCAGCTTGCCGCCCTTGCGGATCGCCAGCACGCCGGTGCCCAGCTTGATCGCCACCGCCGAGCCGAGCAGGAAGCCACGGGCGTCGATTCCGGCCACCAGATCGTTGCCCGCGGCCACCGCGGCGAGCGCGTCGGACACGGCGGCCAGGCCGTGCGCATCGGCCAGCAGCGGGGTCAGGTCCTTGAACTGGATGCCGGGCGACGGGAAGTCGGGGACCTCACGTGTCAGCGACGCGATCAGCGCCGCGATGTCGCCGTTGGGTTCCGTCATTGGACCAGCACCCATCGGTCCATGTTCCAGCCCGCTCCCCACCGCGTCGGATTGCTGCTCACGGCATACATCTTCTTGGAAGTCAGCAATGTTCGCTGCTGACGGTAGAGCGGCAGCGTCGGCATGTCGGCCCAGAGAACCGGCGCGCCCTCGCCCAGCAGCCGGGCCAGTTCCTTGGCGTCCGACGTCACAGCGAGCGCGCCGATGATGCCGTCGATCTGCTCGTTGGCGTATCCGGAGAGGTTGTTGCCGTTGCCGCTGTGCAGGTCATAGGCGTCCATCGCCGACGAACCGGTCGAGCCGCTTCCGGTGGCGCCGCCGGTGCTGGCCAGCAGCACGTCGATCTGATTGTCCCGCAGAGTCTGTGGTCCGGTGGTGTCCGTGGTGGCGTCCGCGACCGTGATACCGGCCGGCGCGCACGCCTTCGCGATCGCGCCGACGGTGGCAGCCAGCCGCGCGTTCGGGCTCTGATAGCCGATGCGGACCGTCAGCCGTTGCCCGTTGATCGCCGCCCGCGCCGCATCGGGATTGGAGACGCTGAACTGGCCGGCTTCGGCCGCGCCTTCGGCCGCCGCGAACGCGTCCTCGGCGGCGGGGTAGAGCCGTGAATTGGCGATCGGCACGCCCGCGTTGCGGGCGATGAGATCGCGCGGGGTGCACAGCGCCAGGGCGCGACGGGCAGGTGTGGCCGACAGCGGACCCCTCGGGGCGAAGATCAGTTGCTCGATACCGGCCGACGGCGAGTCGGCCCGGTTGTAGCCGTCGGGGGTGGATAGCGTGCCGGACGACCCGGCCGGGACGTCGACGACGTCGAACGTCCCGTCGTTGACGCGGTCCTGGATATCGATGCCCCGGGGCCAAACGATGATCCGCTTGGTGACCGGTTGGGCACCCCACCACCGGTCGTTGGCGACCAGCACCACCGTGCCGTCACCGTGCACCGAGTCCAGCTTGTACGGGCCGGAAGACGGAAACCGGCGCATGTCGATGCCCGGCTTGAGGTCCCAGGTGCTGTTCCACACCTGAGCGATCCGTTGCACCATCCCGGCCTCGTTGGTCTGGAGCGCGGTCGTGACGTCTGTTCCGAGCTCGTCGGCGATGACGTGCGAGGGCATTATCGACGTCGCCGAGAACAGCTGCCCGTAGTCGACGAACCCGCGGTCCTGGATGAACGACACCCTGGCCTTCTTCTGCCCGGGCTGGCAGTCGACTCCTGCAATGTCGGAGTAGCCGGCCCTGCTGGCCGCGTCGAAGCCGGGGAACCGGCCGGACTGCGCCGCCCATGCGAGCACGATGTCGTCGCAGGTGATCGGTTTGCCGTCGGAGTACACCGCTTTGTCGGAGATCTCGTAGTCGAGCACCAGCGGCGCCCGGCCCACCACCGATATGGTCCCGAAGTCGTGGTCGCCGACGATCTGACCGTCGGGGCCGTGGAAGTTGAAGCCGGTGAGGACGCGGGCGAAGGCCTGCGTGCCGCCCGAGGCGGCACCGACGACGGTGTTGGTGTTGTAGGAAGTGAGGATGCCGTCAACCGCGTAGTCGACTTGGTCGGCGGCACTGCTAGAGCATGATGTCAGACTCAGCGTGACCCCCGCCGACAGCGTGATCGCCACCGCGAAGGCGGCCGACCTCCCCCACATCTGCCCTACCGCCGCGGGCTGTTTCGTTTACCCGACGGTCGTCCGGTCCTCGTCGTCGTTGGTCGTACCGGACGTGCGCCCGGCGCCGGCTTGGTGGCCACCGCCGATGCGGCGCTACCGACGGCGGCCTCGGCCGGAACCGGGGCCGGTTCCTGGGCTCCGGACTCCACGGCCGCACCGGCCTTCTCGGCCGCAGGCTTGCGGCGGTTCAGCACGCGGCGGGTGTGGGTACGGACCAGCTCGGTCCGCTCCCGCAGGGTGACCAGCAGCGGAGTGGCGAAGAAGATCGACGAGTAGGTGCCGACCAGGATGCCGACCAGCTGCACCAGCGCCAGGTCCTTGAGGGTTCCCACGCCGAGCAGCCAGACCGCGACCACGATCAACGCGAGCACCGGCAGCACCGAGATAAGGCTGGTGTTGATCGACCGCATGAACGTCTGGTTGATCGCCAGGTTGGCCTGTTCGGCGAAGGTCCGACGGGTGGTGTGCTGGAAGCCGTGGGTGTTTTCCTCCACCTTGTCGAACACGATGACCGTGTCGTAGAGCGAGAAGCCGAGGATGGTCAACAGACCGATCACGGTGGCCGGGCTGACCTCGAAGCCGACCAGCGAGTAGACGCCCGCCGTCGTCAGCAGGTCGAAGCCGAGCGCCGCCAGGGCCGCTAGTGCCATGTACCGCTCGTAACGCACGGTGATGTAGATGCCGACGAGGACCAGGAACACCACCAGCGCGATCAGCGCCTTCTTGGTGATCTGGCTGCCCCAGGTCTCAGACACCGCCGAATCGCTGATGGCCTGCTTACTTGGCTGTCCGTCGGCGCCCTTAGGTTTGAAGGCGTCGAACAGCGCGTTGCGCACCTTGTCGGTGTCGGAGTTGGACAGCGTCTGGGAACGGATCTGGAAAGTTGCCGAGCCGCCGTTGCCGACGACCACGACGGACTCCGGATCCTTGCCCAGCGCCTGGCGGAACACGTCTTCGACCTGGGTGACGGTGGCGTCCCCGCGCGGGAACGACACCTTGGTGCCGCCTTCGAAGTCGATTCCGAAGGTGAACCCCCGGATCAGGATGCTGGCGATGGCGATCAGGATGATCAGTGCGCTGATTCCGTACCAGAGCCGCCGGCGCCCCACCACCTCGAATGCGCCGGTGCCGGTGTAGAGGCGGGTGAAGAAGCTGTGCTTGGGCAGCGCCGATCCGGTAGCGGTGTCGGTCAGCTCGACCGCGCCGGACTCCAACGCATCGTCACTGGCGCGGGTGTTGCCTTTGGTATCTCGAGTGGAGGCCACCGGTTATCCCCGTCCCGTCGCATGCGTCGCCGCTCGTCGTTCCCTGGCGATCTGCTGGACCGCGCCCAGACCATTGAACGCCGGCTTGGCCAGCGTCGGCGACTTCGACGCTAGGTACACCAGCGGCCACGTCACCAGGAACACCACAACGACGTCGAGAATGGTCGTCAGACCCAGCGTGAAGGCGAAGCCCTTCACCTGGCCGATGGCCAGGAAGTAGAGCACCGCCGCCGCCAGGAAGCTGACGGCGTTACCCGACAAGATGGTCTTGCGGGCTCGTGCCCAGCCGCGTGGGACCGCCGAGCGGAACGAACGGCCTTCCCGGATCTCGTCTTTGATGCGTTCGAAGAACACCACGAACGAGTCGGCGGTGGTGCCGATACCGATGATCAGACCCGCGATGCCGGCCAGGTCGAGTGTGTAGCCGATGTATCTGCCCAGCAACACCAGGATCGCGTAAACCATTGCGCCCGAAGCGATGAGCGACAGCGCGGTGAGCAGCCCCAGCACCCGGTAGTACAGCAGCGAGTAGACCAGCACCATCGCAAGACCGATGGCACCGGCGATCAGTCCGGCCCGCAGCGACGTCAATCCCAGTGTCGCCGAGACGGTTTCGGCCTGCGACGACTCGAAGGACAGCGGCAGCGAGCCGTACTTCAGCACGTTGGCGAGCTGACGCGCCGAGTCGGCGGTGAAGTGACCGGTGATCTGGGTGCGGCCACCGGGAATGGCCTCCTGAATCTGCGGGGCGCTGACCACCTGCGAATCCAAGGTGAACGCCGTCTGCGTGCCGACGTTGGCCGCGGTGAAATCGGCCCACGTGTTGGCCGCCGGTCCCTTGAACTGCACGTCGACGACGTACTCGCCCCGCTGCTGGTCCAGGCCCGACGAGGCGTTCGCGATTCCCTCACCGCTGATGATGGACTTGTCCAGCAGATAGACCTGGGTGTGGTCGGTCGAGCAGGTCACCAGCGGCAGGTTCGGGTCGTCGTTGCCGGCGAGCACGTCTTTGTCGTTGCACCGTGCCGCCTGGAACTGCAACGCCAGGATCTGGATCTGCTGATCGGTGCTCTGCCGCAGCGTCTTCTCGTCGGCGATCCGCTGCGCGAGGTCCTGACGCGGGTTGGGCACCGGTGGCGCCGGCTTGTTCGGGGCAGGGGACGCCGGCGCGGGCGCAGCCGGGGTGGGGCTCGGCGGCGGCGTGGGTGTGGCCGGGGGTTCCTGCGGATATGGCCGCGGCTGCGGCGCGGGTGTTCCGGTGTCCTGCGGCGCGGGCGACAACTGGGCGGGCGCCGGGATCGGTCCCTGTTCGGCGGGCGCCGCCGGCGGAGCACCGGGCGCGCCGGGTACTGCGCCACCGGGTGCCCCTGGCGCGGCCGGCG
>JAOPWF010000581.1 GCA_025965815.1 Mycobacterium sp. | reverse complement strand
ATGGCGATGTTGTTGCCGTCGGCCTTGAGCTCCGAGGCGCGGGCCGCCGAGCCGATCCGCTGCGCGATGCTGACCATGGCGGCGCAGGTCTCCGGCGGGGTGTCGGTCAGGTCAACGGTGTGCCGCTTGGGGATGACCAGCGTGTGGCCGCGGGTGAACGGACGGATGTCGAGGATGCCCAGGTAGTCGTCGTCCTCGTAAACACGGACGGCAGGCGCTTCCCCGGCGACGATCGAGCAGAACACACAAGACATTCCGCCACGGTAGCGGTTCAATTCCCCGAGTCGCTTCGCTCGCCCCGGCAAGCGGGAGGTGCCCCCAGCCCGCCGTCTCTAACCCTTCACCTCTGAGGACAGGTCGGTGAGGCGCTGGCCCTCGTCGGGGCTCAGCTTTACCCGCGTCGCAGCCGCGGCCTCCTCGGCGTGATGCGGCTTGGATGCACCGGGAATCGCGACCACGGTGTCGCCGTAGTTCGTGATCAACCACGCCAGCGCAACCTGGCTGATCGTCGCCTGATGGGTGGCCGCGATGTCGCGCAGGCCGTCAATCAGCGGGGCGCTGCGGTCCAGATTCTTGTCGGTGAACCCGGTCATCAGCCGCCTCATCCGGGGCATGGCGGCGACCAGGCTGCGATCGTCGTGAAACTTCCCGGTCAGCATCCCGCCGGCCAGCGGCGAGTACGCGATGAGCGTGACGCCTAGCCGGCGCGCGGTGTCCAGGATGCCGTTGGTTTCGATGTTGCGGTGCAACAGGTTTACCTGAACCTGGTTGGTCGCCAACGGCAGGCCGTGCTCGGCGAGCGCAGCGTGCGCGTTCTCCATCTGCCGGGCGGAGAAGTTGCTCACCCCGACAGCGCGGATCTTTCCCGACTCCACCAGGCGTGCCATCGCGTGCACTTCGCTACGCACAGAGGAGAAGCCACCGACGCCGAAGTGGATCTGATGCAGGTCGATGGGGAACGGGTGCAGCGCCGCCAGTCGGTCTCCGATCGTGCGTTCGATGCTCTTGGCGGTCCGCAGCAGTGGACGCCACTTGGTGGCGACGGTCACCTCACCCGGTGCGATTCCGGCGTGTGTCAGGCCGGCGCTCAGCGCCCGCTCGGAGTTGCCGCCCCCGTACATCTCCGCCGTGTCGAACCAGGTGATGCCGCCGTCGAGCGCGGTCTTGACGATCTGGTCGACATGGGCCTGGGGGAGCGGCGGATAGAACGCCGACATCATGCCGGCGCCGGAGAACGTCATGCATCCGAGCCCGATGGGTGACACCTGTATCCCCGTGCGACCGAGTTCTCGAGTAACCATGAGACGAATATACACCAATACGAGACGTGTATGTCTCATGATGGGACGCTAGCGTACTATCAATGGGTGGCCGGAACAGATAACGCGACGGAGCGGACCGCGGCGTCGATTCTTGATGCCGCCGCCCGGGTCCTCGGTCGGCGCCCCGACGCGGCGATGGCGGATATCGCCGATGAGGCGGGCGTCGGGCGGGCCACCGTGTATCGGCACTTCCCGACCCGTGAGGCGCTGTTGCGCGCGCTGGCCGAAACCGGAACCCGGGAGCTGGCCGACGGCATCGCCGCCGCGAACCTGGATGAGCTGCCCGCCGACCGGGCGATCGCCCGGCTGACCGCCGTCTTTCTGCGTACCGGCGCGAAGTACGCCGCGGTTATCAGCAGGGCGGTGGTTCAACCCGATCCCGCCGCCAAGCAACGGGTGATCCAGCCGGTGCGCGACGTGCTCGTTCGCGGCGTCGCCGAGGGCGTTCTGCGCGACGATCTGCCCCATGCGGGGCTGTTCGAGTTGTTTTCCGTACTCGTCGAGCGGGCCTTGTCGCTCACCGTCGCCGATGCGGTCACGCCGGAGGTGGCCGCCGAGGTGGTGGTGTCGTTGTTCCTCGACGGCGCCCGACAGCGATAGCTCCGGCTAGATCAGCCGACGTTTTCTTTGGCCCACTCCGCCATCCGCCGGTCCCGCTCCTCGGGGCTGACGTCCTCGACGCGAGTCATCACCGTCCAGCGCTGGCCGAACGGGTCGAGTATCGACGCGAAACGGTCGCCGGTCGGGAAGGTCTGGGCGGATTCACGGATCGTCGCACCCGCCTGCTCGGCCCTGGTTGCCACGGCGTCGACGTCGGGGCAGTACAGCGCAACCGAGTGGGTCACGAAGGCCTTCGGGTCGGGTGCGGCGAGTTCGTAGGCCTCTTGCGGGTCGGACAGCTGCAGGCGGCCGTTCCCGAAGTCGAGTTCGGCGTGCGCGACGATGCCGTTCGGGCCGTCCATCCGCTCGACGAGCTCGGCGCCGAACACCGAGACGTAGAAGTCGATCGCCTCGGCGGCGCCGTCGATGCACAGGAAAGGGGTCACGCTGGTGTAGCCCTCCGGAATTGGTTTGACGCTCATGCCTGCCAGTTTCGTAGTCTTGGTCCGGTGGGCGCTTGGAAAAACGCGACAGTCGCCAGACCCGTTCGCGGCGTCGTCGGCCGCACGGAGTCCACGTCGGTGTTCGACCTCGACCGGTGGGCGCCCTCGGACGACGCCGCCGAATTCCTCGACCACTTCTGGTCGGTCAGCTGGGACCTGCGTGAGCGCGAGCCGTTCGCGAGCACCGTCATCACGTTCCCGTCCATGCACCTCACCCACGAGTGGGGGAGCGACAAAGCACGGCACGGGCATTCGCTGCCGGCAACGTTGATTCACGGTGTAGTCGAGCGGGTGTTCACCACCACGATCAGCGAGCGCGGCACGGTTGTCGGCGCGCGGTTCCGGCCGGGCGGTTTCGCCGCGCGCTTGGGCCGTGACGCCGCGTCGTTCACCGGCCGGGTGGATCGAGTGGACGACGAGTTGCTCGGCGGGCGGATGGATCTCGACGACGACGTGGCTGGGGCGTCGTCCCGGATGGACGAAGCGATCGCCGCGGGAACCGGCGAACCGGACCAGACGTACCGCGCGCTGACGGCGCTGATCGAGCGGATCCGCGACGACGACCACCTGCACCGGGTGGAGCAGGTGATGGCGCATTCACCGTGGAGTGCCCGCACGACCCAGCGGGTGTTCCGG
>JAOPWF010000579.1 GCA_025965815.1 Mycobacterium sp. | reverse complement strand
CTTGCAACGCGCCCGTTTCTGGAAACCCATGTACGGCGACGAGTTCGGGCCATCGACAACGTGCGGATACTCGACGGCCATGATGCCGTGACGCCAGTCGCAGATACGCCGGACCGAGTCACCGGTGTTCGCGTGGTCAACCGCGAAACTGCTGATGCAACCGTGCTGAACGCTGAGCTGGTCGTTGACGCGATGGGCCGTGGCGCATCCACGCCAGCGTTTCTGGACAGTCTGGGCTACGGCAGGCCCGCAGAGCAGCTTTCCAAGACCCGCGTGGTCTACGCCAGCCAGCTGATGCGCATCCCCCCAGACACGGTCACCGAGGAGCTGACTCTTGTCGTGCCCGGCGGGGGCCACCCGACCGGCGGCGGGATACTGGTCTGCGAAAACGACACCATGATCGTCACCGTCAGCGGTATTCACGGGCACCAACCACCCACCGACCTGGCCGGCATGATGGCCGCTGCCGCGCAATTTGCGCCACCCTCGGTGCTGGCAGCGCTGCGCGCGGGCACACCCATCGGCGAGGTGTCTATCTACCGCTACCCCGGCAGCATGTGGCGACGATATGATCAGATGCACCGATTCCCGGGCGGGCTACTGGTATTCGGCGACGCGATCGCGAGTTTCAACCCCAGCTATGGCCAGGGCATGACAATGGCCGCGTTGCAGGCCGTCGCCCTCAAGGACTGTTTAGCCCGTGGGGATGCCGACCTGAGTCGGCGGTTCTTCGCAGCCGCCGCCCAGCCGCTCGGCATGGTTTGGCAGGCGAACCGGATCGCCGGTGAAAACGCCGCGGCTTCGCGCCAGCGCCAACGCGGACGTGCAACCTCTGCGCTGAGGCAGGTGCAGCGACGGCTGATGGCCTGGTGGATGGACCAGATCATGACCGCCGTCGGGAACGACATCGTCATCGCCGAAACACTTTTCCGGGTCCGCAACTTCACTGCCCCGCCGACTCGGCTGCAAGACCCACGGTTCCATGCGCGCGTAATCGTGGCCAACCTGCGGCGGCGCCACACCTACCTGTCGACCTCAATTCTCCGTTGGCCAGCATCGACCAAGGAAAACCGCAGTGTTGGAAAATGACGCGAACCAAAGCCCGCCAGAGATGCCCAACGGTGGATTCGAGGAGGGACCTTGTCGGTCCCACACAAGCCGACTGCCGCGGTCTCAGCATCAAGACATTCGGCCGTCCACGGAGGCAGATGGGGACGATCTCTGCGGACCGCGTGGCCGCTCACCTCAACTGCTGCCGGTCTCCGACGCTGCGGCGGCCTACCGCCTCGTCTACGGACGTGTCGACGCGCTGATCCGTGGCCGAGCTGAAGTCGCCGAACTAACAGTGCCGGCCTGTCCTGCCTGGACCATCCGCCAGACGGTCGCTCACCTAGCCGGGGTCGCACAGGACATCGTCTCACTCAACCTCGAGGAGAAGGGCACCGACTCCTGGGCCCGGGCGCAGGTCGATCGCCTCGGCGATCACAGCATCGACGAGTTACTCGACCTGTGGGGGCAGATGATCGACCCAGTGACAACGATGCTGGCTCTGGCCCCGCAAGCATCCGCATGCCAGCTCGCCTTCGACACTCTCACCCATGAACACGACATTCGCGGCGCGCTGAGTGAACCGGGCCCCCGCACAGGCGATCTCGCGTTCGATGCCGCCATGGGATTCGCGACAACGATGGCCGATCGCTTCATCCGACACGCGGGGCTGCCGTCGCTCCGGTTGATCACCCCCACAATCGGATCCGTACAACTTGGCGACCCGCACACCGCGCGAGGTCAAGTCGCCCTCAACATCTCTGATTTCGAGGCGCTGCGCACCTTCGGCGGACGACGCAGCATCGGGCAACTGTTAGCGCTGCCCTGGCATGGAGACCCGACACACCTACTGCCCGCCTTCACGCACCAGCTGCCCGCCTTCACCAGCGACGGGATACGACCGCCAAACGACGACCTCCTCGAATGATCGAGAACAGCAGACCGAGGACCCCACCGCGACTGCAAGGAGACATTCGGTGATCGAGCACGACGTCCTCGTCATCGAACGTCGCAGCCACCACGATCTCGTGGGCTCACGCGCGGGTGGAATGACGCCTCGCACCTTGGAGGTCCTGGATCAACGCGGCATCGTCGAACGATTCCTCGACCAGGGGGTCATCGGCCAAAACGGTCACTATTCGGGCCTGCTCTTCGATGTGTCCGATCTGCCCACACGCCACAACTACGGGCTGGGCCTGCTGCAACACCGCATCGAACGCACGCTCGCCGACTGGATCGGCGAACTAGGCGTCCCAATCCGCCACGGGCACAACATCACCGGATTCGCCCAAGACGACACCGGGGTGACGGTGACAATGGCCGACGGTGCGCCCCCGCGGGCGCGCTACCTCGTGGGCTGCGACGGCGGTCGCAGCCTCATCCGCAGGACCGCGGCAATCCCGTTCCCCGGATGGGACGCCTCACTGAGTTGTCTGGTGGCCGACGTCGACCTCAGTCACGAGCCGCCGTGGGGTTTGCACCGACACCCGTCGTTTCACTCCTTCTTCAAATTCGAAGGCACAGAATCTATCCGGGTCATGGTTACTGAGCCAGGCCTCGGTAGCACCCACGAACCCGGCCTCGACGACATCCGCCAAGCCGTCATCGCCGCGCGCGGAACCGATTACGGGCTACGCAGCGCCACCTGGGTGTCCCGGTTCACCGACACCACCCGTCAAGCCGCCACCTACCGCGACCGGCGAGTGCTGCTGGCCGGCGACGCCGCACACATCCACTTCCCCATCGGCGGCCAAGGCCTGAACACCGGCGTCCAAGATGCAGTCAACCTCGGATGGAAACTCGCCCAAGTCGTGGACGGAAGCTCGCCAGAAAGCCTGCTCGACACCTACCACGACGAACGCCACCCCGTCGCAGCCCGCGTCCTGCACAACACCATGGCCCAAACCGCCCTCAACGCCCCCGATGCCCGCACCGATGCACTGCGCGACACCATGTCCGAGCTGCTGGACATGGACCAACCCCGCACGCAGATCGCGGCCACGATGTGCGGGCTGGACATCCATTACGAACTCGGCGCCGGCCATCCGCTGCTCGGCCGGCGCATCCCCGACCTGGACGTGCAAACGACTGGCGGATCACTGCGCATATTCGAGCTGCTTCACAAGGCCCGACCGATACTGCTCAACCTCGCCATGCCCGGCCGGTTCAACGACATCACCGGAT
>JAOPWF010000573.1 GCA_025965815.1 Mycobacterium sp. | reverse complement strand
GATTGTCGGCATCGTCATTCTTGGGGTGCTTGTCATAGTGTCGGTATTTAGACTTGTCGATGATATTGGCCATGTGGAAACGCGAATTGGAGTTGCTCCAGAGGAGCCCTTCTTAGCTCGTTGACGTCCAGTCGCGATGCTCCCAGTCGGCCTTGAAGACTTCGACGATCTGAGCGACGTGATGTGGATGGTGCGTGACGATGCCGTAGTCGCGAGTCAGCGAGAAATATTTTGAGCACAGATTGAAAGTGGCGACGAGCGCCGCTTCTTCGTCCACCACGATGGACTTTTCGTGCGTAACGTAGAACTTGGGGCTGGACCATTGGACATTTATCCCGGCACTCACGAATTGCTCATACGTATCGTCGTTTGCGCGGTCCCCCGCGGATCGTTTCGGGTTGAGCATGATGCGCACGTCGACGCCCGCATTCTTCCGGTCGATAACTGCCTGCATCAAACTCTCATCAGTGAAAGTAAATTGTTTGATCAAGAGAGAGCTTTCCGCGGTTTCGATGAATTCGCGGACCGGTTCCAGGCCGTCATCGGGCTCGACAATAAGACGGGGAGTAAAGGGAAGCATAAATTGCAGATAGTAGCACCACGACAATGTCGTTGCTTTGCTATCAGGTGAATCTTGAGCGCGCCGTGGCACGCCGCCCGCAACGGTGACCGCGCAGCCGTCTCGCGCCTAACACGTCCGCGGTTGTTCATCAGGCAAGATAGCGGTCATGGACAGTGGTGTTGCCTCACCGCGGGTGCTCGTGGTCGACGACGACCCTGATGTGCTCGCGTCGCTCGAGCGCGGGCTTCGGCTGTCCGGATTCGAGGTTTCCACCGCCGTCGACGGCGCCGAGGCGCTGCGCACCGCGACCGAGACGCGGCCCGACGCGATCGTGCTCGACATCAATATGCCGGTGCTCGACGGCGTCAGCGTGGTCACCGCGTTGCGCGCGATGGATAACGACGTGCCGGTCTGCGTGCTGTCCGCCCGCAGCTCGGTGGACGACCGCGTCGCCGGCCTGGAGGCGGGCGCCGACGACTACCTGGTCAAGCCGTTCGTGCTCGCCGAGCTCGTCGCCCGGGTGCGGGCGCTGCTGCGCAGGCGCGGCTCGACCGCGACGTTCTCATCCGAAACCATCCAGGTCGGGCCGCTGGAGGTCGACATCCCCGGCCGGCGGGCCCGGGTGAACGGCGTCGACGTCGACCTGACTAAGCGCGAGTTCGACCTGCTCGCGGTGCTGGCCGAACACAAGACGGCGGTGCTGTCCCGGGCGCAGCTGCTGGAGCTGGTCTGGGGATATGACTTCGCCGCGGACACCAACGTCGTCGACGTGTTCATCGGATACCTGCGGCGAAAGCTGGAGGTCGGCGGCGGGCCGCGGCTGCTGCACACCGTGCGCGGTGTGGGTTTCGTGCTGCGAACGCAGTGATATGAACATGATGAAACTGAGCATGGATATCTTTTCGCGGATCCTCACCCGCACCCCGTCGCTGCGCACCCGCGTCGCGTTCGCCACGGCGATCGGCGCCGCCATCGTCGTGGTCATTGTGGGCACCATCGTCTGGGTCGGCATCACCAATGACCGCAAGGAACGCCTGGACCGCCGCCTCGACGAGGCGGCCGGCTTCGCGATCCCGTTCCTGCCGCGCAGCCTGGGGGAGATCCCGAGTTCGCCGAACGACCAGGACGCCGTGATCACGGTCCGCAACGGCAATCAGGTTAAGTCGAATTCTGTGGTCACGCTGCCCAAGTTGGACGCCGACTACGCCGACACCTACATCGACGGAGTGCGCTACCGGGTGCGCACGGTGGACATCCGCACCCCGGAGCCGATGTCGGTGGCGGTCGGCGCCACCTACGACACCACTTACGCCGAGACCAACAACCTTCATCGACGGGTGCTGATCATCTGCGTGTTCGCGATCGGAGCGGCCGCGCTGTTGGGCTGGCTGCTCGCGGCCTTCGCGGTGCAGCCGTTCAAGCGGCTGGCGCAGCAGACCCGGTCGATCGATGCCGGCGACGAGGCACCCGACGTCGAGATCCGCGGCGCCACTGAGGCCGTCGAGATCGCCGACGCGGTCAAGGGCATGCTGCAACGCATCTGGAAGGAGCAGGACCGCACCAAGGATGCGTTGGCCTCGGCCCGCGACTTCGCCGCGGTGTCCTCGCATGAGCTGCGCACCCCGCTCACCGCGATGCGCACCAACCTCGAAGTGCTGGCCACCCTGGATCTCGAGGATGAACAGCGCAAAGAGGTGATCAACGACGTCATTCGCACCCAGTCGCGGATCGAGGCGACCCTCGGTGCGCTGGAGCGCCTGGCCCAGGGTGAGCTGTCGACGTCCGACGACCACGTCCCGGTGGACATCACCGAACTGCTGGACCGCGCCGCACACGACGCGATGCGGGTCTTTCCGGACCTGGACGTGTCGCTGGTGCCCGCGCCGACCGTGATCATCGTCGGGTTGCCTGCCGGGTTGCGGCTGGCCGTCGACAACGCCATCGCCAATGCCGTCAAGCACGGCGGCGCGACACGGGTGCAGCTGTCGGCGGTGAGCTCGCGCGCCGGCGTGGAGATCGCGATCGACGACGACGGCGTCGGCGTTCCCGAGGAAGAGCGGACCAAGTTGTTCGACCGGTTCGCCCGGGGATCGACGGCGTCGCACTCCGGATCGGGGCTGGGGCTGGCGCTGGTGGCTCAGCAGGCCGACCTGCACGGCGGCACCGCGTCGCTGCAGGACAGCCCGATCGGCGGCGCCCGGCTGCTGCTGCGCCTGCCCGGACCTAGTCCCCGGGAAGGCTATTCACCGCTGGACCTCTAGCGGGTGGCCAGCAGGTCGATGACGAAGATCAGCGTCTTGCCGGACAACCGGTGGCCGCCGCCGGCAGGACCGTAGGCCTGTTCCGGCGGAATGGTCAGCTTTCTGCGCCCGCCGACCTTCATTCCGGGGATGCCGTCCTGCCAGCCCTGGATCAGCCCACGCAGCGGGAAGGCGATGGGCTCGCCCCGATTCCACGAGCTGTCGAACTCCTCGCCGGTGTCGTATTCGACGCCGAGGTAGTGGACCTGGACGGTGCCGCCGGGCGCGGCCTCTGCGCCGTCGCCGACCACCAGGTCCTCGATCACCAACTCGGCCGGCGCGGGGCCAGTGGGAAAGTCGATCTCAGGTTTCGTCGCCACGCGCCAACGGTAGCCCCCGGGCGGATGTGTTCCGCGGCCGCCAACGGGCACACTGGACCAGTGGCACAAGACAAAGACACCCTGGCGCGGATCAACGAACTCGTCGAGGAGGAGAAAGAGCTGCGTGAACGCCTGCAACACCATGAGATCAGCGAGTCCGAGGAGCACCAGCGCCTGCGCGCCATCGAGGTTGCCCTTGACCAGTGCTGGGACCTGTTGCGGCAACGCCGCGCACTGCGTGAGACCGGTGGCGACCCGCGGGAAGCCAGGCCACGGCCGGCCGATGAGGTCGAGGGCTATCTCAGCTGACTCGTGACCGCTGATCCTGATCTCGATGTCGTAGTTGTCGGCGGCGGCCACAACGGCCTGGTCGCCGCCGCCTACCTGGCCCGCAGCGGGCTGCGGGTACGGGTTCTGGAACGGCTTGACCACGTCGGCGGGGCCGCGGTGTCGGCGCAGGCCTTCGACGGCGTCGACGCCCGACTGTCGCGCTACTCGTACCTGGTCAGCCTGCTTCCCCGGCGCATCATCGATGACCTCGGCGTGCGCGTGCGGCTGGCCGGGCGCCGCTACTCCTCCTACACCCCCGATCCTGCAACCGGTGGCCGGTCCGGTCTGCTGGTCGGGCCGGAAAGTCGGTTCGACGCGATCGGCGCCGAAGCCGACGCGGTCCGGTTCGCCGAGTTCTACCGGCGCTGCGGAATCCTGACGCAGCGGCTGTGGCCGACGCTGACCGAACCACTGCTGCGCCGCTCGGACGCCCGCCACCGCGTGCTTGTCTGCGGCGATCCCAATGCCGAGGCAGTGTGGCAGGACATGATCTGCCGTCCGATCGGTCACGCGATCACCGACGCGGTGAACAACGATCTGGTGCGCGGCGTCCTTGCCACCGACGCGTTGATCGGCACCTTCGCCCGCGTCGACGACGAGTCACTGCTGCAGAACGTCTGCTTCTTGTATCACCTGATCGGTGGCGGCACCGGCGACTGGGACGTGCCGATCGGCGGCATGGGAGCGGTGAGCGGCGCCCTGGCCGCTTCGGCTTGCGCGCAGGGCGTCGATATCGTCACCGGCGCAGAGGTTTACGCCATCGATCCGGACGGCGAGGTGCGCTATCGCCTCGGCGACGGCGACCATCGCGTCACGGCCCGCTTCGTGCTGTCCAACGTCACGCCCGTCGTGCTGGCCGGCCTGCTGGGCGAGGCGCCGCCCGATCTTGCACCTGGTGCGCAGGTCAAGGTCAACCTGATGCTGCGGCGGCTGCCGCGGCTGCGTGACGACACGGTGACCGCCGAGCAGGCGTTCGGCGGCACCTTCCACATCAACGAGACCTGGAGCCAGCTCGACGCCGCGTACACCACGGCCGCGGGCGGTGGCGTCCCCGACCCGTTGCCGTGCGAGATCTACTGCCATTCGCTGAGCGACTCCAGCATCCTGTCCGACGAACTGCGCGAGTCCGGCGCCCAAACGCTGACGGTGTTCGGGCTGCACACCCCGCATCACCTGGCGGCGGGCGCCGACCCGGACGCTATCCGCGACGAATTGACCGCCGCCGTGCTGACGTCGCTGAATTCGGTTCTCGCCGAGCCGATCGAGGACGTGCTCATGAGCGACGCCCGCGGCGCGATGTGCATCGAGGCCAATACGACCGTCGATCTGGAGCGGGCGCTGGGTATGACCGGCGGCAATATCTTCCACGGCGCGTTGACGTGGCCGTTCGCCGAGGACGACGATGCCCTCGACACCGCGGCGAAGCGCTGGGGCGTGGCGACCGGTCATGACCGGATCCTGTTGTGCGGCGCAGGTTCCCGCCGCGGAGGCGCGGTATCTGGTATCGGCGGCCACAACGCCGCGATGGCCGTGCTGGAGAGCTAATTCGACAACCGGTCCAGGATCGCCTGCAGCGTGGCGATGTCGTCGTCGCTCAGCGCTGCCAGGCCGGTGGGGGCTGGGTCGTCGACCGCCTCCACCGTGGCCACGGTGCGGCGGCCGGCGTCGGTGAGCGACACCAGCTTGCACCGCCGGTTGGTCGGATCCGTCTGGCGCACAACCAGTCCGCGCTCTTGGAGGTCGTTGATCGCCACGGTGGCCGCGGGCGCGTCGATGGTGGCCGCGGCCGCTACCTGCTTCACCGTCAGAGGCTGCTTCGCCAGTCGCCGCAGAATTCGGATCCGGCTGAACGGCAGGCCGGTCTCCTCCACCACGGACCGCCGCCAGCTGTCCCTGTTGTCGATCACCAGCGTGGCCATGGTGCACCAGGCTCGGTCGGCCTGCGGATTACGCGACACGGACACCCGCTAACTGCGGATCCATTCCGGCCACCAGCGGGGCCACCCGCTCAGCCGACCGGATCGCGCGGGACGACGTCGAGATCATGGCGAGCGCCGTGATGGAAAGCCCCACACCGACGCACACAATCCACAGCGGTCGAGCGGCCGCCGCGAAGTCGATGCCGGAGGCGGACAGCGCCGCCCCGGCGACCGAACCACACAGCGCCACACCGATACTCACACCGACCTGCCGGCTGGTGGAGGTGACGGCCGCGGCCGCCCCGGCCCGGTCGGTCGGCATTCCGCTGACGGCCGTGTTGGTGATGGGTGCGTTCACCATCGCGAACCCGATACCGAACACCGCGAACACCGCCAGCAGCGCCCAGACGGGCGTCGTCTCGGTCAGGCCGGTCAACATCACCGACGCGGCCGTGATGAGTATTCCGGCGGTCAGCAGCGACGGGCGCGCGCCGAACCGGCCGACCAGCCGACCCGAAAGCGGCGAGAACACCAGGGCGCCAACGGCGATCGGCAGGTAGATCAATCCGGTGTGCACGGCGGAATAGTGTCGTTGCCCCTGCAGGTACAACGCCATCATGAACAGGAACGCCCCCCAGGCGGCGAAGGCGCACACCGCGGTCAGCGTTGCCGACGCGAACGGAACGCTGCGGAAGAAGCGCAGGTCCACAAATGGATCGCGGCGTCGCTTCTCGTACCGGAGGAAGGCCATGAAGGCCAGCACCGCAGCGACGAGGACCACCAGGGTGCGAGTGTTGGCCCAGCCCATGCCCGGACCTTCGATGAGCGCGAACACCACACCGAACAGGAAGGTGACGGCGAGCGCCTGCCCGACCGGGTCGATGTTGCGCATCGTCGCGGACTTGGTCTCCGGAACGAACAGCGCGGTGAGGATGATCGCCGCGGCGCAGATCGGCAGGTTGATCCAGAACACCGCGCGCCAGCTGATGAGGTCGATAAGCGTTCCGCCCACCACCGGGCCGAGCGCCATCGCGATACCGATGACCGCACCCCAGGCACCGACGGCGCGGGCCCGCTCAACCCGGCCGGTGAACACCTGCGTGATGATCGACAGCGCGACCGGATTGAGCATCGATCCGCCGATCCCCTGGATGAAGCGGGCAGCGATCAGCGTCTCGATGCCGGGCGCGAGGCTGCACAGCAGCGATCCGGCCGCGAAAATCGTCAGGCCGATCTGGAACACCCGCCTGCGGCCGAATCGGTCGCCCGTCGCGCCGGACAACATCAGCAGCGACGCCAGCACCAGGGTGTAAATGTCGATGACCCACTGCATCTGCGATGCCGAAGCGTGCAGGTCGGCCCGGATGGAGGGGATGGCGACGTTGACGATCGACGCGTCCATCGAAACGATCAGCAGGCTCAGACAGCACGACGTCAGAATGACGATCTTGCGCCGCGGAGTCAGCGTGCTGACAGTTTCATTCACATAACAATTGTGAAACTACAACTAATCACCTGGCAAGCGGCTCCGGGGTGAGATGAATCGCAGTCAGACGAGCTACCGGCCGCCGATCGCGGCGTAGTCGCGCTCGGTGTAGCCGGTGTAGATCTGGCGCGGACGGCCGATCTTGCCGCCGCCCTCGTCGTGCATCTCGCGCCAGTGCGCGATCCAGCCCGGCAGCCGACCCAGCGCGAACAGCACGGTGAACATCCGGGTCGGGAAGCCGATCGCACGGTAGATCAGGCCGGTGTAGAAGTCGACGTTCGGATACAGCTTGCGCTCGACGAAGTAGTCATCGGTCAGCGCCGCCTCTTCCAGTGCCTTCGCGATGTCCAGCAGCTGGTCGTCGCCGCCGAGCTTGCCCAGAATCTTGTCGGCCTGCTCCTTCACGATGCGGGCGCGCGGGTCGTAGTTCTTGTAGACCCGGTGCCCGAAGCCCATCAGCTTCACGCTGTCCTCGCGGTTCTTCACCTTTCGGACGAACTCGCGGACGTCGCCGCCCTCGTGGCGGATCTTCTCGAGCATCTCCAGCACGGACTGGTTGGCACCCCCGTGCAGCGGGCCCCACAGCGCATTGATGCCGCCGGAGATCGAGGTGAACAGGTTGGCCTGCGACGAGCCGACCAGGCGCACCGTGGACGTGGAGCAGTTCTGCTCGTGGTCGGCGTGCAAGATCAGCAGCATGTCCAGCGCCCGGACGATCTCGGGGTCGACCTCGTAGGGCTCGGCGGGGAAGCCGAATGTCATCCGCAGGAAGTTCTCCACCAACGTCAGCGAGTTGTCGGGGTAGAGGAACGGCTGTCCGACCGACTTCTTGTAGGCGTAGGCGGCGATGGTCGGCAGCTTGGCCAGCAGACGGATGGTCGACAACTCCACCTGCTCGGGGTCGAACGGGTCCAGCGAGTCCTGGTAGTACGCGGACAGCGCGTTGACGGCGCTGGACAGCACCGGCATCGGATGGGCGTTGCGCGGGAAGCCGTCGAAGAAGCGCTTGAGGTCCTCGTGCAGCAGGGTGTGCCGCTGGATCTGGGTGGTGAAGGCTTCCAACTGCTCGGCGGTCGGCAGCTCGCCGTAGATCAGCAGGTAACTGACCTCGATGAAGGTGGACTTCTCGGCGAGCTGTTCGATCGGATAGCCGCGGTAGCGCAGGATGCCCGCGTCACCGTCGATGTAGGTGATGGCGCTCTTGGTCGAGGCGGTGTTGACGAACCCAGGATCGTATGTGGTGTAGCCCGTCTTGGACAGCAGCGAACCCAGGGCGATGCCATCGGCTCCCTCCGTCGCCTTGACGATCTGCAGGTCCAGCTCGCCCCCCGGATACCGGAGGGTGGCGACCTCGTCAGATGTCGATGAATCGTCGGCCACGGGAATCCCTTCTTCGCTGCTGAGGGTTGGAAATGTGCCCACCTGCAAGGTAGTCGTTATCCCGGTAACGCGCCCGCGGGGGGCCGCCCGTCGGCATGCCAGGGCGAGCACAGCTTCGTGAATAGCGCGAAGGTCGACTTGTTCCGCTCGCACACTATCTCCGGCTCGGCGGGTTCGCTACCGGCGGTGCCGAGTCCCCGGCACGCCGTTGACATAATGATCGACCAGGTGTCGGACACCAACTGCACGGCGCGGTCATCCTCCGGCAGTCCCATCCGCTGCGCCAGGACTACGACGGCGGGCTGTTGCGCGGCGTCGGGCCGGAAGGCGTA
>JAOPWF010000239.1 GCA_025965815.1 Mycobacterium sp. | reverse complement strand
GGAGGGTGAGATCCTTGCGGGCCGACTGAATCGGATCGTCGAGGAGAGCGAGGGCGGACCCAGAGAACAACTCGAAGCATGGATAGGCACTTTGTGTGGGGTCTTGGAGTACCCCCGCGGCCGTACTGTCGTCACCGTGCTCGATTCGGACGAAGTCCGTGCCGCGAAGGGATATCGCGCTGCCCGCCAGGCATTCAGAGTGAAGCGTGAACTCTCGCTGATCGAGATTCTGGAACGTGGCCGCCGCGACGGCTCGTTCCCGCTGACCGACCCGAAGGCCGACGCCGTGGCCATCAGCGCCATGGTGACCCGGGAGATGACGACTCAGGCCGACGGCAAGAGAACGGATCCCGACCTGTGCCTCGAACGGGTGCTTGCGTTCTCCATGCGCGCCCTTGGGGCGCAGGGCTAGTCGCTGCTGACCGAACTAGCCCTTGGTTTCGGCGGTGTGCGCTCGCGCCAGGTCCAGGCCCTCGTCGCGGGTTCCGGTGACGATGTCCCATCGCCCACAGGTGCAGTGGCAGATGTAACGGTCGTCGCGCGGGAGGATCGATTGCGCGTCGCAGAAGCCGGTGCAGGCCGCGATGTCGGCCATGAACTCCTGCGGCAGGTCATAAAGGACGTTATCGGTCATCAGATGATCGGATTCCCGGCGGCGTCGAGCTGGGTGCCGGGCGGCGGTGGTAGGGGCGCGTCGGGGAACAGCTCGTTGAAGGCGCCGAACATGATGCGGTCCTTGGTGTTCTGGTCGACGTCGTCGAACAGGTGATGCAGCGTCATCTGGGTGTGGCCATAGGTGCCTTCCATGTGCGGGTAGTCGCTGCCCCACATCACATTGTGGTAGCCCATGCTCTGCGCGGCGGCGACCGCCGAGGCGTCGTGCTGGAACGACGCGTACACCTGCGAGTAGATGATCTCGCGCGGGCTGCGATTCAGCTTGGGCCGCACGGCCATTGAATGCTGGCGGTAGCCCTCTTCCATCCGGTCGGCGATGAAGGGCACCCACGTCGCCCCGCCCTCCGACACCAGCACCTTGAGTTTGGGGTGCCGATCCAGCGCTCCAGAGGCGACGAGCTTCATCACGGCGCGCTGGCCGCCGAACGTTGTCTCGGTGTAGTTCAGCACCGCACCGCCGGGTCCGCGGTAGTAGGTGCCGGCGGCGCCACCGCTGGCCATGTCGATCGGCTCGGTCCCGATGTGGAACGAGATGACGATGCCGAGGTCCTCGGCGGTCGCCCAGAATGGCTCCCATTCGTCCCGGTTGTAGTCCGGCGACTGCGGGTGCGGCGACACGGTCATGAAGACGGCTTTGAACCCGAGGTCCCCGCAGCGCTTCAGTTCCGCGACCGCATCATCGATATCAAGTGTGGAGACCTGTGCCGTCGGGATCAGCCGAGGGGAGTGGTCCATGATCACTTCCTTGGCGTAATCGTTGGACGCCCGCATCGCCTCGCGCAGCACCTCGGGGGTGCGGAACGAACTGGACCACATGCCAAGGGACGGGAACACCAGCTCCGACCAGATGCCTTCCTCGTTGAGGTCGGGCAGCCGCTTGTCGATGTCCCCCGAGCCCGGGGCGCGCATGCTCTGTTTGAAGAATTCCTCGGCGGCGATGGACGGCAGCCGGCGCCGGAATGCCTGGCCGTCGACGTACAGGGTCTCCCACTTGCCGTCCGGGTCCTTTTCGGCACGGGGCACGAGTTCGGCCAGCCGCGCCGGCAGCCGGTCGCGCCACAGGTCTTCCGGTTCCAGGAAGTGTGAGTCGCCCGAATTGGCCCAGAGCTTCACCGCGGTCGTCTCCTGCGCAGTGGCGGCGGAGGTGCTGGCAGTCATGCGATCTCCTCGGTGGATGGCGGTAGACCTGCGGTTGGCGCCAACTCTAGAATCACATTCTAGTATTGTCAAAGACCCAGCGATGAGTTCCGCGGCCTCGGCCGGTCTGCACTGTGCAGGCGCATACGGACAGGAGGCCGCCATGCCATCGATCACGCCGTCCCTCTGGTTGGACAACAACGTCGAAGAGGCCGCTCACTTCTATACCTCGGTGTTTCCGAATTCGACGATCGAGTCGCTCAACCGCTACACCGAGGCCGGACCGGGCACCCCCGGCGACGTGCTCACCGGCGTCTTCGTGCTTGACGGAACCCGGTTTGTCGCCATCAACGGTGGCCCGCAGTTCCCATTCACCGAGGCGGTGTCGTTCCAGATCGGCTGCAAAGACCAGGAGGAGGTCGACTACTACTGGGACCGGTTGGTCGACGGCGGCGAGGAGAGCCAGTGCGGCTGGCTCAAGGACCGGTTCGGGCTCAGCTGGCAGGTCGTGCCCGACCGGCTGTTCGAGCTGCTGTCCGATCCGAACCCGAACCGCGCAGCTGCGGCCACCAAGGCGATGCTGGGGATGCGCAAGATCGTCATCGCCGAACTGGAAGCGGCCGCGCAGAGCGCGTAGCGGCGACTCTCAGCCGGTCAGGCGGTCGATCCACTCGAGGGTGGCGTCGATGATGGGCTCCACGTCATCGTCGTTGTCGGCCATGGTTACCATCAGTGCCGACTCGGTCATGACCGCGACCAGTACGCGGGACAGGAGCTGGCCCCGCGGCGAACGGTCCAGATCGAGAACGGACATCCACCGCCGGAAGTTCGTCAGCATGCTCTGGCGTCGGATCCGGTCGAAGCCGGCGGGTGCGTCGCCGGAGGCCAGCACCATGGCGGCGTCCCGATTGGCACGCATGCCCTCGAGGTACGCCCGCGCGTTCGTCTCGAAGGCCTGCCGGCCTTCGGACACGTCGGCCTTCTGGGCGGCCTCATCGATGCGGCGATCGACGTCGGCGGCCAGCCGCTCGAAGATCGCCAGATACAACTCTTTCTTGCCGCCGAAGTGGTGATAGATGCTGCCGATGCTGGCACCGGACCGGGCCACCACATCGGCCATCGTGGCCGCGGTGAAACCGTGGGCGCCGAATACCTCGGTCGCGGCGTCGAGGATGCGCTGCTGGGTCGCATCCGTCTTGGCCCAACGGCGGATGGGGGCTTCGGACACAGAACCCATTATCGCACGTCACAACGTTATTGGAATGACGTTCTAGAAGAATGGCGGTCCGATTCGAGTGCTTATCTCTGACTCAGAGCGTCGCTGTGTACGGCCCAACGGTCGCGCACAGTGAACCCGTGGTGTCGTACACGGAGCCGCAGCCACTGCCCTTCGATACGTACGTTGTGCCAGGACGGTAGGGGGCGAAGAACACCTGGGCCATGTCGGGAACGGCCTTGGTCGCGCACTGGTCGCCGGCGTCGCCGCCCTGTGCTGAGACACAGACCACCAGCGAGTTGGGGTTGATGGAACCCGTGCACGGATAGGGCGTGATCGTCGCGGTCACCATATCCACGCCCGACACCCGCACCACCCGCGGCGGCGTCAGCGTGTAGGTGCACGAAGGCTGCCCCGCATCGTCGGGGCGGGCGCTTGCCACCCCTGCGGAGCCGACTCCAATCATGGCTGTCGCGAAAACAGTCAGCAGGGCAAGGAGACACCGGATCATGCCCGGATCGTACAAGCCTCCTGTGCCCCGCTCCCCGGATTGCATATGACAGCTCGCTGTCATGTTGGGGCATCCTGGATGGCCGGCGGCGTGAGGATGGGCAGGACGGTGTCGACGGCTTTGGCCACCAGCTCGATGAGGTCTGAGCCCGGGCTGACGGCCCACCGTCGGTACGCGGAGTTGAAGGCGGCGAGCAGCGCGCCGGCACGCACTTCCCAGACCATCTGGTCTTCGGCCTCCTGGTCCGCCTGGCAGGCAGAGCGCAGCGTCGCCGCGAGCACGGGCACCATCCGCTGGGAGGTGGAGAGCCAGTATCGCGACACCTCGTCCTCGGTGACGACGAGGTACATGATGGCGCGACTCTCTTCGCTCGACTCGAGTGTCGTCTGGGTGAATGCGGCCAGGATTGCTTCCCGTAATGTCGTCCGTTGGACGTACTCGCCAAGTTGCTCGAGGAAGTCCGCAGTGCCCGCCGCGATCGTTGCTGCGAACAGTGCGCTCTTGCTGCCGTAGTGACGGTAAAGGGTCCGGGGAGAAACGCCGGCGAGTACGGCGACCGAGCCCATCGTGGTAGCTGAGTAACCATGCAACCGGAAGGCTTCAATGGCCGCGCGGACGATGGCTCGGCGAGTTTGCTGGGCGCGATCCTCGGCCGAGACCGGCCGATATGTGGGTAGAACGGCTGACGATCGCGTAAAAGGCTGCATATGTCACAGTGTGTCACTGACAAGGTGTGTCACGCTAGCGGCGTTTCGTGAGACGTCACTTATGTGCATGTCGCACCGTATTTAGCAAATTCCACCTGTTCTACTAGGTGGACCTAGTGGCGAGCGCCACCGGAGGCCCTAGAGTGTTGCTCGCGCCGAAAAACGTGGTGTACGGTTTCCCCTCAGCCCGCTTGTGCTGTGAGTCACAAGTTTGCGGTAGTTAAAGATTCGAGGCGACGGAGGGTTCGGCTGTCCATGCCAAGTAGGGCCAGCGACGGAGGGACCACTAGTGGTTAGCTCCGGCACGGTCGCCAAGCCGGTACGGGCTCTCGGCGACTTTTTCGCGCTGTCGCTTGACACATTTGTCCAGATGTTCAGGCCGCCGTGGGCGTGGCGTGAATTCCTGCTGCAGACGTGGTTCGTGGCGCGGGTGGCACTGCTGCCCACGATCTTGTTGTCGATCCCGTTCACGGTTCTCACCACGTTCACCATCAACGTCCTGTTGGTCGAGATCGGTGCGGCCGACTTCTCCGGAACAGGTGCGGCGCTGGGCACGGTGACACAGACCGGTCCCATCGTGACGGTCCTAGTGATCGCCGGGGCGGGCGCCACCGCTATGTGTGCCGATCTCGGAGCGCGAACCATCCGTGAAGAACTGGACGCGCTACGGGTGCTGGGCATCAACCCGGTACAGGCCCTGATCGTCCCGCGGGTACTGGCGGCGACCCTGGTCTCGCTGATGTTGGCCTCGCTGGTGTGCCTGGTCGGCATCATCGGCGGATTCGTCTTCTCGGTGTTCTTCCAGAATGTGACCCCGGGCGCGTTCGCGGCCGGACTGACTCTTCTGGTCGGAGCTCCTCAAGTGATCGTGGCCCTGATCAAGGCCGCGATATTCGGCCTGGCCGCCAGCATGATCGCCTGCTACAAGGGCATTTCGGTCGGCGGCGGACCGCAGGGCGTGGGCAATGCCGTGAACGAAACCGTGGTGTACACGTTCATGGCGCTGTTCGTGATCAACCTGATAGCCACCGCCGTCGCGGTGAAGGCGGGCGCGACGTGACCGCCAGCAAGCAGTACCCGCGACTCCGGCGCACCTTCGCTGGCTGGGTCGACAGCTGGAACCGCGTAGGCACGCAGACCCAGTTCTACGGTCAGACGGTCAAGGGCATCTGGGACGCCGTTGTCTATTACAAGGTCGAGGTCGTGCGGCTCATCGCGCAGATGAGCCTCGGTGTCGGGGCCCTCGCGGCAATCGGCGGCACGATCGTGATCGTCGGATTCCTGACGTTGTCCGCCGGCTCCCTGATTGCGGTCCAGGCCTACAGCCAGCTCGAGTCGATCGGCGTGGAGGCGTTGGCCGGGTTCACATCGGCCTTCCTCAACGTCCGGCTGGTCGGGCCGTTGGTCGCAGGCATCGGACTGGCCGCGACGATCGGCGCAGGCGCTACCGCGCAGTTGGGCGCGATGCGGATCAGCGAGGAGATCGACGCACTGGAGGTGATGGGCATCCGCTCCGTCGCATACCTGGCGTCGACCCGCGTGCTGGCCGGGGTGATCGTGGTCATTCCGCTGTACTGCGTCGCCGTGCTGATGGCGTTCATTGCGACGCGCGTCGGTACGACGGCCGTCTACGGACAGTCCACCGGCGTTTACGACCACTACTTCAATACGTTCCTGAACCCGATGGACCTCATCTACTCGTTCCTGCAGGCGATCTCGATGGCCGTGGTCGTGATGCTGGTGCACACCTACTACGGGTTCAACGCCGTAGGCGGGCCCGCCGGCGTCGGCGAGGCGGTCGGCCGTGCCGTGCGTACTTCGTTGGTTGCCGCCGTGTTCGTCACACTGTTCGTCTCGCTGGCCATCTACGGCCAGTCCGGCAACTTCAACCTGTCGGGGTAGGGCATGGCATCAAGAGCAAGACGGGATAGAAGCCTGCACCCGGCACTGTGGACGCTGATTCTGTTCGCGGTGCTCGCCGCGATCATCGGATTGACCTCCGTGATGTTCTCGGGGATCTTGAGGTCGTATGTGCAGGTCACGTTGACCTCTGATCGGGCGGGCCTGGTGATGGAACCCGGCGCGAAGGTCAAGCTGCGCGGAGTACAGGTCGGCAGGGTTGGCGAGATCAAGGGTGGCGACAACCCGGTGAGCCTGCAGCTGGACCTCTATCCGGATCAGGTCAAGTACATCCCCGCCAACGTCGAGGCCGAGATTCGTGCCACCACCGCGTTCGGCGCGAAATATGTCAACCTCATCTACCCGAGTGACCCAAGTCCCAAGCGGCTGACCGCCGGAGCAGTGCTCAAGTCCGACAACGTCAGCACCGAGGTCAACACGGTCTTCCAAAACCTGAGCGACGTGCTCCAGAAAATCGATCCCGCCAAGCTGAACGGGACGCTGTCCGCGTTGGCGGAGGGTCTGCGGGGCGAGGGGCAGCGGCTCGGGCAGGGGATCACCGACGGCAACCAGGTGCTGCTGGCGCTCAATCCCCGCTCGGAAACGGTGCGGCGGGACTTCCAGTCGCTCAAGGGTTTCAGCGACTCCTAC
>JAOPWF010000477.1 GCA_025965815.1 Mycobacterium sp. | reverse complement strand
GTTGAGGATGGTGTCTTCGGCGCGCTCCAGCCCGGTGCTGGAGTAGCGCAGTGAATAGAAGCCGGTGACCGGGGCGTAGGTCAGCGGATCGGGATACACCCGCAGGAAGCGGAACCGGCCGTTGGTCGACACCGAATAGGCCAGCAGCTGGCCGCCCGCCGAGATCTGGCCGCGCTGCCGCGAGTACTCGTCGAGCAGCACCCGTTGGTTGCGCGGATCCGAACGCAGCCCGTCGGCAGTGAACACCTGGGTCACGGTGGCGTTCAGCAGCAGCAGCACGATCAGCACCATGATCGTGACCGAGACGCGGCGCAGCGAGGTGTTCATACCTTCTCGATCACCTCGGTGCTGGCCGCCGCGATGGGACCGGGGTTCGGCGGTCGGGTGACGATGGGCCGACGGGCGGCGTGCGAGATGCGCACCAGGATGGCCAGCAGCACGTAGTTGGCCAGCAGCGACGAGCCGCCGTAGGACATCCACGGTGTGGTCAGCCCGGTCAGCGGGATCAGTTTCGTGACGCCGCCCACGACGATGAAGAGCTGGATGGCCAGCGTGCAGGACAGCCCGGCCGCGAGTAGCTTGCCGAAGCTGTCCCGCACGGCGATCGCCGTCCGCAGGCCGCGGATGATGACGATGGTGTAAAGCATGAGAACGCCCGCCAGACCCACTAATCCAAGCTCCTCGCCGACGGCGGCGATGATGAAGTCGGTCGACGCGGCCGGGACGACACCCGGTTGCCCGTTGCCTAGGCCGGTGCCGAAGATGCCGCCGGTGGCAAAGCTGAACAGCGACTGCACCATCTGGTAGCCTGCGCCGTCGGGATCGGCGAAGGGGTCCAGCCAGTTCTGGACGCGGGTCTGGACGTGACCGAAAAGGTAATACGCGCCAACGCTTCCGGCCGCGAACAATGTCAAGCCGATGATGACCCAGCTGAGCCGCTCGGTGGCGATGTACACCATGACCAGGAACGACGCGTACAGCAGCAGCGAAGTGCCGAGATCCTTCTCGAAGATCATCACCCCGACCGAGGCCACCCACGCGGCCAGCAGCGGGGCGAGGTCGCGGGGACGGGGCAGATCCATTCCGAGGAAGTGCTTGCCCGCGCTGGTGAACAGGTCACGCTTGGCCACCAGCACCGCGGCGAAGAAGATCAGCAGCAGGATCTTGGAGAACTCGGCCGGCTGAATTGAGAAGCCCGGCAACCGAATCCAGATCTTGGCGCCGTTCTGCTCGGATAACGACGACGGCAGCAGGCCCGGGATTGCCAACAGGATCAACCCGGCCAGGCCGCAGACGTAGCCGTACCGCGACAACACCCGGTGGTCCCGAAGGAGGATCACCACCAGCGAGAAGGCGGCCACACCGACCAGCGTCCAGAGCATCTGCTGATTCGCGCTTGGGCCGCGGGGGCCGCCGACCACCAGATCGCCCGTTGCCAGGTCGAGACGGTGAATCATCACCAGGCCCAAACCATTCAGCAGTGCCACCACCGGCAGCAGCAGTGGGTCGGCGTACGGAGCGAAGCGGCGGATGGCGAGATGCGCTCCGCTGAACAGCGCCAGGTACGCGGCCGCGTACTGGAGGAGATCCCAGCGCAGCCCCTGCTCCTGGTTCGCCTCCACGATCAGCAACGCCACCATGGTGATCACGGCGGCAAACCCCAGCAACAGCAGCTCGGCGTTGCGCCGGTTGGGCAGCGGCGGCATCACCTGCACCGGGGACTGGGGCTGCGTGGTCATGACGAGGCCCTGCAGTTCGTGCCGGGTTGCGCGGGCGGCGGTGGCAACGCGGTGGCAGTGGGAGACGTCGACGTCGGTGTTGGTATCGGTGGGGGTATCGGCGGGCCCGGGGCTGGGCCGGGACCCTGGGTCACCGTCGTCGGTATTTCCGGGGCCGCGGATTGGGTCGGCGTCCGTGGTTGCCCGGAGGCCGACGGATCCGCCGTCCCGGCGGCGGTGGGAGCCGGGGAGGGACTGGACGAGGCCGTGGCGGGGGAGCGGGGAGCGCACACCGGCAACACCGAGCTGCGGGCGAGTTCCTCGATCTGGGTGATGGCGTCATCCAGGCTGCCCGACGGCAGTCCCGCGATCACCTGGGCCCGTTCCGACGGCCGCATGTCGTTGACGCCCAGCAGCCGGCAGTCCAGGTTGTCGCGGGACTGGTTGTAGCTGATCAGCGAGAGTTCGTTGCGGGCGTTCAGGCAGCCCAGCAGATACGGCTCCTGCAGTGCCAGACCGAGGAAGGAGCCCTGGACTCCGCGCAGGATCGATACCGTGCCCTCGGACTGGCCGACGTAGTAGTTGCTGCGGAGCACTTCGCGGCCAACCGCCAAGCCGGCCAGCACCACCAGCGCCAGGAGCACCGCCGCGATGATCATCCGGCGCCGTGAGCGCGGTCGACGCGGCGGCTCATCCGGTTCGGGGAGAACACGTTTGGCGACATTGCGGCGCGGGTTGATCGCCGAGGCCCGCCCCGCGGCGGTGTTGGGCGGCGCGACGTGGTCGTCGTCGCCGGACACCGCACCGGCCAGGATCGGCTGCGTCTGGCCGTAGTCGTAGTCGACGACGTCGGCGACCACCACGGTCACGTTGTCCGGGCCGCCACCGCGCAGCGCCAATTCGATGAGCCGGTCGGCACTCTCGGCGACATCGGGGATGTGCAGGGCGTCCAGGATGGTCTCGTGGCTGACCGGGTCGGACAGCCCGTCCGAGCACAGCAGGTAGCGGTCGCCGGCCCTGGCCTCTCGCATGATCAGGGTCGGCTCGACGTCGTGACCGGTGAGCGCGCGCATGATCAGCGAGCGCTGCGGGTGGCTGTGCGCCTCTTCGGCCGTGATGCGGCCCTCGTCGACGAGTGTCTGAACGAACGTGTCGTCCTTGGTGATCTGCGTCAGCTCGCCGTCTCGGAGCAGGTAGCCACGCGAGTCGCCGATGTGGACGAGCCCAAGTCGATTGCCCGCGAACAAGATTGCGGTCAGCGTGGTGCCCATGCCGTCGAGTTCGGGGTCGGCTTCGACGTGCGCCGCGATCGCCGAGTTGCCGTCGCGGACCGCGAGATCGAGCTTGCTCAGCAGGTCGCCGCCGGGCTCGTCGTCGTCCAGGTGCGCCAGCGCCGCGACCACCAGTTGGGAGGCCACCTCGCCCGCGGCGTGGCCACCCATACCGTCGGCGAGTGCGAGCAGGCGTGCGCCGGCGTAGACCGAATCCTCGTTATTGGCCCGGACGAGGCCGCGGTCGCTGCGGGCGGCGTAACGAAGCACCAGGGTCACGGGCGCAGCTCGATTACCGTCTTGCCGATCCGGACCGGTGTGCCAAGCGGAACCCGTACTGCGGTCGTCACCTTCGCCCTGTCAAGGTATGTGCCGTTGGTCGATCCTAGATCCTCGACGTACCATTCCGACCCGCGCTGGGATAGGCGGGCGTGCCGGGTCGAGGCGTAGTCGTCGGTGAGCACCAGCGTCGAGTCGTCGGCGCGGCCGATGTGCACCGGCTGGCCGCCCAGAGTGATCCGCGTGCCGGCCAGCGAACCGTCGGTGACCACCAGATAGCGGGCGGCGTTGCGCTGCCGCCGGGCCGGCAGCAGCGCTCCGCGTAGCGCCAGTCCGCGGCGCACCATCACCGCGCCGGTCGGCGCGTAGATATCCGTGCGCAGAATGCGCAACACCGACCAGATGAACAGCCATAACAGCAGTAGGAAACCGGCACGCGTCAGTTGCAGTACTAGTCCCTGCATCCGGCGTCCTCTCCGTCCTCGTCTCGTTCTCGTCGTACCCTCGGCGATGGCGATGGCGAGCGCTTCGGCAACGTCACGATACTTGGACAGTGATCAACGCGAGGGTGAAGCCGATAGCTTCTCCCTCGTGACCGGCCCGGATCTCAGTGAACGCGGACGACGATCTCGGAGTGTCCGAGCCGGATGACGTCGCCGTCGGCCAACTGCCACTCCTGCACCGGCGCATTGTTGACCGTGGTGCCGTTCGTGGAGTTGAGGTCCGACAGCAGGGCGACCTGGCCGTCCCATCGGATCTCCAGGTGACGACGGGACACGCCCGTGTCGGGGAGCCGGAACTGCGCGTCCTGGCCACGTCCGATCACATTGGCGCCCTCGCGCAGCTGGTACGTGCGGCCACTGCCGTCGTCGAGCTGCAGCGTGATGGTGGATCCGCCCGCCGGGTAGTCACCCGGGGCATATCCGCCTGCGCCGTAGCCGCCCTGTCCGCCCGGTTGTCCGTAGTCGTACTCGCGACCCGCCGGGTCGGCGTAGCCGGGATCGGCGTATCCGCCGCCGGCCGGCGGCTCGCCGTAGCGGCCGTAGTCCGGCTGTCCGTACTCCTGGCGGCCGTAGCCACCCTGACCGCCGGGGTAGCCCTGGTCGGGGTAGCCGCCCTGGTCGGGATAGGCCGGCCTGGCGTCGGGACGGCCGTAGCCGGGCTCCTCGTGCCGGCCCGGCGCCGGGGGTGCCCCCGGCCGACCGTAGTCGCCGTAGTCGTTGCCGTAGCCCGGTTGACCGCCGGCCGGACCACCGTAGCCACCGGGGCCCTGACGGTAGTTCGGGTCGTAGCCACCCGGAGGGCCACCGTATCCGGCAGGCGGACGCTGCTCGTAGGACGGCGGCGGGTAGCCCGGATCGGGGTAGCCGCCCTGATCCGGGTAGCCGCCACCCTCGCCGGCGGGCGGGTAGCCCGGCCGCGGGGGATAGGCGGGCGGCTCACCCGGCGGGGGGTAGGCGCCTGGCTCCGGTGGATAGGGGGGGCGGGGGTCACCGGGACGCTGCTCGTCCTGTGGCCGCCCGTAGCGGTCGTCGTAGTACTCGTCGGCGGGCCGCCCCTGTCCCTGGCCGCCGCGGTTACTCGGGTTGTCGGTCATCGGTGGTACTCCTGGTTCTGCGTTAGAGACACGGTCTGGTTGTGGTGGGGCGGGCTCGCCGGTGGTCGAGTCCGGGTTGACCGCGCCTTCTGCGCGGAACTGCCCGGTGTGCAGGGTTGGTGACCGCTCGAATCTGACGACCACATCACCATACGTTTGCCACCCCTGGTCACGGATGTATCCCCCCAGATGCTTGGCAAAAGTGGCCGAGGTGATGTCCGGGTCGGCACTCACCTTCTCGTAGTCGCGCATACTGAGGGTAATGATGTAGTCATTGGGCGCCAAAATGTGGCCGCCGCCCACCGAACGCACACCATCCGCTGCTTCCCTGCGCAGCATGGCTTCGACCTCTTGGGGGACGATCGACCCACCGAACACGCGGGCGAAGGCATCGCCGACGGTCACTTCGAGCCGGCGCTCGATGCGTTGAACAATGCCTTTCTGGCCGCTCATCTCACCGCCCGCCTCACTCGTGCCGTCACGTCATCTCTGCTCAGTGGTCACCGACCAGCGTGTCGTACGGCCACTGTCGTTTACTTGCATGGTATCGGGCGAGCGGAGCGGTGCGGGACCAACAGAACTCTGAGAATCCGATCAGCGCAGCTCAGGCGAATGATCGCACCGATCCGAGGGGTAGCTGGCGGGCGGTTTGGCGGGATGAACGCGGTTGGGGAGCACACCGGGTGCCGTGATAGTCTCCTTCGGTCATTCGGGCGAGTGGCGGAATGGCAGACGCGCTGGCTTCAGGTGCCAGTGTCCTTCGGGACGTGGGGGTTCAAGTCCCCCTTCGCCCACCACCACTATGATGAGTCGGGTCATGGGTTACACATGAGTCGCGTCATCGGTTACGGAT
>JAOPWF010000459.1 GCA_025965815.1 Mycobacterium sp. | reverse complement strand
CAGCGGCGCGGTCCGGCTTCGCTGATCCGCGCCGGCGCTGTCCGGCGGCACGTTCCGGCGCCGGGCGCTTGGCCTTCATCTATCACCCCTTCTAGCAACACTTTCCAGTTTCTCCAGGGCACGTAGCCGTACCGCCGCGCTACGCGGGTTGCGTTCGATCTCGGTTGCTGAAGCCCGCTCGGCACCGCGGGTCAACGCGACGAATTCCGGCCCGTGGCCTGGCAGTTCGACCGGCAGACCCTCCGGCGTGCGGGACGCCACGGCCGCGGCGAACTGATTCTTGACGATCCGGTCCTCCAGCGACTGGTAGGCCATCACCGCGATCCGGCCACCGACGTTCAGAGCGCCCAGCGTCGCGGGCAGGGCGGCGCGCAGCGACTCCAGTTCACCGTTGACCGCGATCCGCAGCGCCTGGAAGGTCCGCTTGGCGGGATGACCGCCGGTCCGCCGGGCAGGTGCCGGAATCGCCTGGTAGAGCAGCTCGACGAGTTCCCCCGTGGTGGCGAACGGCTGCACCACGCGCCGGCGCAGAATCTGGCTCGCGATGCGGGAGGCGAAGCGCTCTTCACCGAACCGGCGCAGGATGTCGGTCAGCGCCGCCTGGTCGTAGGTGTTGACGATGTCGGCCGCGGTCAGCGCGTCATCGGGATTCATCCGCATGTCCAGCGGCGCGTCGGCGGCATAGGAGAAGCCGCGTTCGGTCTGGTCCAGTTGCATGGACGACACCCCGAGGTCGAACAACACGGCGTCGACGGAACTGTCCGGCCCGTAACCGGATTCGGCCAGGGCCTCGCCGATCTTGTCGTAGCGGGCAGGTATCAGCATGACCCGGTCGGTGAACCGCTCCAACCGACCGCCGGCGATCCGCTGCGCATTGGGATCACGGTCAAGACCGATCAGCCGCAGGCCCGGCAGCTCGGTCAGAAACCGCTCGGCATGACCCCCGGCACCGAGCGTGGCATCGACGAGCACCGCGCCGGTTCCGTCGGGGTTCTGGCGGGTCAGCGCTGGCGCCAACAGCTCCACGCAGCGGCCCAGCAGGACGGGAATGTGTCCGAAATCATCGGGCATCACGGCACCTCCGAAACTCGCCCCCCAGTCGCTCTTCCGCGGGGCGGCCCTTGCACCGAGGTCCCTGTCCGAGTTATCGAACCTGGCGTCGGGGAAGTACGCCAGGGTCGGTTCGGGCAGAGGCCACGGTGCACGGGCACACCGGTCAGATGATGTCGCGCAGAGTTTCATCGCTGGCCGCAGAGAAGTTCTCTTCGTGGGTCCGCTGATATTGCTGCCAGGCTTGGGCGTCCCAGATCTCGAGGTAGTCGACCGACCCGATCACCACGCAGTCCTTGGACAGGTTGGCGTAGCGGCGGTGGTCGGCAGACAACGTGATCCGGCCTTGTGCGTCGGGGTGCTGCTCATCAGTGGCCGCCGCCAGGTTCCGGAGGAAGGCCCGGGCATCGGGATTGCTCCGCGACGCCTTGGAGGCCCGGCGGGCCAACTGTTCGAACTCGTCGCGCGGATAGACGGCGAGGCTGTGGTCCTGACTCTTGGTAACCATCAACCCCCCTGCCAGCGCGTCCCGGAACTTGGCGGGCAGCGTCAGCCGCCCCTTGTCGTCGAGCTTGGGCGTGTAGGTGCCGAGGAACATCCCGCCACCTCCCGCCACTCCGGAGCCACCTTCGCCCCGTTGCTCGCCACTTTACCCCACAATCCCCCACTTTGCGCCAAATGTTGCCCAGCGCGTGCCGATGCTTAGCTGTCGAGCGCTCGTTGAGCGGGTTCGGCCCCCACCCGAGGACCGCTCTCGTGACAAGTTCCCAGTTCAGATGCCTACGGCTGACGCGTCACAGCGGTGGGGAGATGTGGGGACAAATACAAAACGGGGCAGCCCGTGTGGGCTACCCCGTGGTGGAGCGAATGTGGATTATTCGTCGAAACGACGGCGGAAGCGGTCCTCCATGCGACTGGTGAACGAACCGCCGGATCCCTTCGCGCGCCGCTGCCGCGGTGCCCCTGGGGCGGACCCCGACCGGTCCTTGCCACCCGCCACGCGAGGACCGGTGATCGCGAACACGACCCCGCCGAACATCACGATGAAACCGAACACACTGAGAATGGGGAAGCTGCCGATCATGGTGGCCTTGAAGGCCACGCCCGACACCAACATCGCCAGACCGATCACAAACAGTGCCGCGCCCTGAAGCCGGCGACGCGCAGACGGGGCGCGCAGGCTGCCGCCGCGCACACTCGAAGCGAACTTCGGATCTTCGGCATAGAGCGCGCTCTCGATCTGGTCGAGCATGCGCTGCTCATGATCGGAGAGTGGCATACGTCCCTCCTTGCCGCCGCGGCCGGTCACGTGGTGTCGATAGGTTTACGGATGCCCGCGTTTACGGGCACCTAACAGTCATGATACGAGGTGATTCTGAGCCGTACCACCTAGTTCGCCTGTCGATTGTATGACGCGCGGCGCGGGTGCCCTTGCCTGCCTCGTCAACCCGATAATGGCAGTTTGTCCGGCGAACCACCACCGAGAAGGGCACGTGACTTGGCGACATTTCTCATCGATCTGTCGGCGAGTGATATGCAGCGACGCCTCGGCGACGCGCTGGGCATCTATGTGGACGCGATGCGCTACCCGCGGGGGACCGAAGACCAGCGCGCGTCGATGTGGCTGGAGCACACCCGCAGGCGGGGGTGGCAGGCGGTGGCCGCGGTCGAGGTTCCCGACAACCCGGCGCCACAGTGCGGGCCGGACCTCCCCCCGGCCGCCGTAGTGAGCGGCGCACCCATGCTCGGCGTGGCCTACGGCTACTGCGGGGCCCCGGATCAGTGGTGGCAGCAACAGGTCGTCGCGGGCCTGCAGCGTGGCGGCGCCGCCCGGGCCGAGATAGCCGATCTGATGACCAGCTATTTCGAGCTCACCGAACTGCACATCCACCCTCGCGCGCAGGGCCGTGGGCTGGGTGAGGCGCTGGCCCGGAGGTTACTCGCGGAGCGCAGCGAGACGCACGTGCTGCTGTCCACACCGGAGATCAATGGCGAGGCCAACCGCGCCTGGCGGCTGTACCGACGGCTGGGATTCACCGACGTGATCCGTGGCTACCACTTCGCCGGAGACCCGCGGGCCTTCGCGATCCTTGGTCGCGCGCTGCCGTTATAGGCCGGCAAAGCCACGGCTGCGCGCCGGGTCTGGCACGATGACCTCGTGCTCGAGCGCCCACCACGCCGGAATGGCCGCCGGAACCGCCTGCTGGCGATGGTGGTGCTGTTACTGGTCGTCGCTCCGCTGGCGGTGGGCTGCGTGCGGGTACGGGCCTCGCTCACGGTGTCCCAGGACGACCAGGTCTCCGGTCAGATCATCGCCGCGTCCAAGCCGCGCAACGACACCGACAAGGGGCCGCAGTTCGCCAACGAGTTGCCGTTCAGCCAGAAGGTGGCCATCTCGGACTACAACCGGGACGGTTACATCGGCTCGCAGGCGGTGTTCTCCAACCTGACCTTCGCCGAGGTGCCCCAGCTCGCGAACATGAACTCCGACGCCGCCGGCGTCGACCTGTCCCTGCGACGTGCCGGGGACCTGGTGATCCTGGAGGGGCGCGCCGACCTGACCTCGCTCAACGATCCCGATGGCGACGTGTCGTTGAGCGTGGCGTTCCCCGGTGAGGTCACCTCCACCAACGGCGACCGGGTGGACACCGAGGTGGTGGAGTGGAAGCTCAAGCCGGGTGTGGTGAGCACGATGAGTGCCCAGGCCCGCTACACCGACCCCAGCGCGCGCTCGTTCACCGGCGCGGCGTTGTGGCTGGGCTTCTCATCATTCGCCGTCGCGGGCCTCATCGGCCTGCTCGCCTGGCTGGGCCGCGACCGCTCGCCGCGCTTCGCCGATCCGTACGAGCACTAGGCCCCGACTGTCATCCCCAGATTCGACAGCACCTCGCTGGTCGCTTTGGCGAAGTTCAACGTGCAGAAGTGCAGCGCTGGCGCGTCCTCGGCGATCAACCGTGAACTCATCTCGGTGGCCAGCTCGATGCCGATCTTGCGGACCTCGTCGCGGTTCTCCTCCGGCCCGTTGCCTGCGGCCTCGGTCAGTCGCTCGAGCAGCGGCGCCGGAATCTGCGACCCGGACAGCTCAGCCTGGCGGCTCACCGTGCGCAGCGATGTGATCGGCATCAGCCCCGGAATGATCGGTTTGACGCCCTGTTCGGCGTCGGCGGCCGCGACCCGGTCGCGCAACCGCAGGAAGTCGTCGACGTCGAAAAACATCTGGGTGATCGAATACTCCGCGCCCGCCCGCAGCTTGGCGACCAGGTTCGCGGTGTCGTGGTCGAGGTCGATCGCCCGCGGGTGACCCTCGGGGAAGGAGGCCACCCCGACGTGGAAGTCGCCAAGATCGCGAACCAGGCTGACCATCTCGACGGCGTACTGGAGGCCCTGCGGATGTTTGTGCCACTCGTCGTGGACCCCGCCCTGTGGGTCGCCGCGCAACGCGAGCACATTACTGATGCCACGGTCGGCGTAGGCGCCGATCATGGCGCGCAGCTCGCCGACGCTGTGGCCGACCGCGGTGAGGTGGGCGACGGGCAGCAATGTGGTGTCCCGGGCCAGCTCACCGACGATGCGGACGGTCCGGTCACGGGTCGATCCACCCGCTCCGTAGGTCACCGAAACGAAGGCGGGCATCAGCCGCTCGAACACCCGCGCCGCACGCCACAACCGCGCCTCGGCGGCCCCGTCACGCGGCGGATAGAACTCGACGGAGAACGGCACACGGGCCTTGCCGATCTGGTTGATTCGATCCACCACCGAGGGGGTGTGGCTCGTCGGCGAACTTGCCCTCGTCACGTGCACAGCATAGATGCGGGAAAATGAGCCTGCCGAAGCATCTGGGCGGCGGGCAGACCGGCGGGCGGCCTGACTGCTACAAAACCGCCTGCACGCTCTAGTCTGAATGCACTCGGGGGCCGAACGTACACAGAGAAAGGGGCGCCACGCTGAGCGTGGATGCAGCGGCGCCGTCAGCCATTGAGTTGGCCAGCGCCGTCACCGACCAATTGCGGGAGTATCTCCGCGAGCGTCGCCGCGACGCCGCATACATCGGCACCGACTACAGCGGCCTGACGGCCGCGCTCGAAGAGTTCGTGCTGCGCGGCGGCAAGCGGCTCCGACCGGCATTCGCCTACTGGGGCTGGCGCGCCGTGGCGCCCGACCCCAACGAGCCTGCCGATCCCGGCGTGCTGCGCCTGTTCGGGGCCCTGGAGCTGCTGCACGCATGTGCCCTGGTGCACGACGACGTCATCGACGATTCGGCCACCCGCCGGGGTAGGCCGACCGTGCACCGGCAGTTCGCCGACCTGCATCGCGGACGCGACTGGCGCGGCTCCCCCGAGCAGTTCGGACTGTCGGCGGCCATCCTGCTCGGCGACCTGTCGCTGGTGTGGGCCGACGACATCGTCGCGACGGTCGAACTGCCCCACGATGCACACCGCCGGGTGCAGCGGGTATGGGCCGACATCCGTACCGAGGTGCTCGGCGGGCAGTACCTCGACATCGTCGCCGAATCCAGCGGCGCCGAGTCGGTCGCCTCGGCCATGACGGTCAACACCTACAAGACGGCGTCCTACACGGTGTCGCGGCCCCTACAGCTCGGCGCCGCCGCTGCCGCGGATCGCCCCGAGGTGCTCGCCGCGTTCCACGAACTCGGCACCGACCTGGGCGTGGCATTTCAGTTGCGCGACGACGTGCTCGGCGTCTTCGGTGACCCGGCGGTGACCGGTAAACCGTCCGGCGACGATCTGCGGTCCGGCAAGCGGACAGTGCTGCTGGCGGAGGCCGTCGAGTTGGCCGACAAGTCGGACCCGGTGGCAGCCAAGCTGTTGCGCACGTCCATCGGCACCGAGCTGACGGATGCTGAGGTGCGGGAGTTGTGCCTGGTGATCGAGGCGGTCGGCGCGCTCGCCGCGGTCGAGGACCACATCGACCTGCTGACCCGGCGCTCGCTGGAGATTCTCAACGCCGCACCGATCTGGGTGCAGGCGAAGGTGGGGCTCTCCGAGCTCGCCAGATTGGCCGCTAACCGGTCCGCCTGACCGCATGACAACACCAACGCCCGCATCGACGGCGGCTCCGACGCACGGCCTGGCACTGCACTTCTCGCGGCTGAAGGCGTTCACCGTGTCCGAAGCCGGCCGCCCCGCGCTGCTGGGCTGCCTGGGCGCGCTGCTGATCACCGCCGGCGGGCTCGGCGCGGGCAGCACCCGATTGCAGGATCCGCTGCTGGAGTCGATGCACCTGTCCTGGCTGCGCTTCGGCCACGGGCTGGTGCTGTCGTCCATGCTGCTGTGGGGCGGTGTCGCCCTGATGCTGGTCGCCTGGCTATGGCTGGGCCGTCGGGTGGTGGACCGCACCGCCACCGAGTACACGATGGTGGCCACCACCGGGTTCTGGCTGGCGCCGCTGCTGTTGTCGGTCCCGGTGTTCAGCCGCGACACCTACTCCTACCTGGCCCAGGGCGCACTGCTGCGCGACGGCCTCGACCCGTACCTGGTGGGGCCGATCGAGAACCCGAACCCGCTGCTGGACAACGTCAGTCCGATCTGGACGACCACCACCGCGCCGTACGGCCCGGCGTTCATTCTGGTGGCCAAGTTCATCACGAAGCTGGTCGGCAACGACGTCGTCGGCGGAACCATGGTGCTGCGACTGTGCATGCTGCCTGGTCTGGCACTGCTGATCTGGGCCGCGCCGCGGGTGGCCCGCCATCTGGGCGCAAGCGGCGCCGCCGCGCTGTGGATCTGCGTGCTGAACCCGCTGGTGATCATCCATCTGATGGGCGGTGTGCACAACGAGATGCTGATGGTCGGCCTGATGATGGCCGGCATCGCGCTGACTTTCCAGGGCCACCACACGGGGGGTGTCACGCTGATCGCCGTCGCCGTAGCGGTGAAAGCGACGGCCGGACTGGCGCTTCCGTTCATGGTCTGGGTGTGGATGCGCCACCTGCGGAATCAGCGGGGGTTCAGGCCGCTGCGGGCGTTCGCGTTCGCCACCGCGGGGTCGGTGCTGATCTTCGTCGCGGTGTTCGCCGTGTTGTCCTGGCTGGCCGGCGTGGGTCTGGGCTGGCTGACCGCGCTGGCGGGCTCGGTGAAGATCATCAACTGGCTGACGGTGCCCACAGCGGTGGCCAACCTCGTCAACGTCTTCGGCAGCCTGTTCTTTCCGGTCAACTTCTACGCCGTGCTCGACGCCGCCCGGATCGCCGGGATCGTGATCATCGCCGTGTCGTTGCCGCTGCTGTGGTGGCGCTTCCGCCACAACGACCGCGAGGCGCTGACCGGGATCGGTTGGGCGATGCTGGTGTTGGTGCTGTTCGTGCCCGCCGCCCTGCCGTGGTACTACACCTGGCCGCTGGCAGTGATCGCCGCGCTGGCGCAGTCCCGCCCGGCGATCGCCGCGATCGCCGGGTTCTCCACGTGGATCATGGTGATCTTCAAGCCCGACGGATCGCACGGCATGTACTCCTGGGTGCACGTCGCGCTGGCCACCGCATGCGCTGCGGCCGCGTGGTATTCGCTGTACCGGGCGCCGCGGCCGCCCCGCGATTCCACCGTGGACGACAACCCGGCCGAGCAGCCGGTCAGTACGCCCTGACGCGCCGGGTCAATACGCCAGAGCCTGGGCCCGGCGGACCACCTCGCGGGCCTGGTGGGAGTGCAGGGCATCGACCGGCCGCGCGTTGGACAGCACCTCGGTCGAGCCGTCGCGCGCCACCGTCAGCGACTCGTCGGGGGTGAACAACCACCGCACGATCTCGGTGTCGCGGTAGCCGCCGTCATGCAGCACCGCCAGCAGTCCGGGCAGGCTCTTGACGACGTTGCCCTCCTCGCTGAAGAAGACCTGGGGCACCACCATCACACCGGCGCGGCGCACCGCGATGAGATGACCCTCACGCAGTTGTTGGTGCACCTTGGTGACCGGGACGCCGAGCATCTCGGCGACGGTGGGTAGGTCGTAGACGGCCTCGTCAGGGCCGAGAACGTCATCGGCGGCCGGAATGCTGCTCACCGCATCAAGTCTAGGGCTCTCGACACCCGACCTCGTACCATGAACCCGATGACTGCCTACGAGCCGATCGCGCCGCGGACGGGTGGGGGGACGGTAACCAACGATCCCCTCGTCGGCGCTGTACTCGACGGGCGGTACCAGGTCGAGACCATGATCGCCACCGGCGGGATGTCCGCGGTCTACCGCGGCCTGGACCGTCGCCTGGACCGGCCGGTGGCGCTGAAGGTGATGGATGCCCGCTACGCCGGTGACCAGCAGTTCCTCACCCGATTTCAGCTGGAGGCCCGTGCCATCGCCCGCCTGAAGGATCCCGGCCTGGTCGCGGTCTACGACCAGGGAACCGATGGCCAGCATCCCTTCCTGGTGATGGAGCTCGTCGAGGGCGGAACGCTGCGGGAACTGTTGCGAGAGCGCGGCCCGATGCCGCCGCACGCGGTTGCGGCGGTGCTCGGCCCGGTGCTGGGCGGTCTCGCTGTGGCGCACCGTGCCGGCCTCGTGCACCGTGACGTCAAACCGGAGAACGTGCTGATCTCCGACGACGGCGACGTGAAGATCGCCGATTTCGGCCTGGTCCGCGCGGTAGCCGAGGCCGGAATCACCTCCGCCAGTGTCATTCTGGGCACCGCGGCGTATCTGTCCCCCGAGCAGGTCGGGACCGGGACCGCCGGGCCGCGCAGCGACGTCTACGCCGTCGGGATCCTGGCCTTCGAGTTGCTCACCGGTGTCACCCCGTTCACCGGGGACACCGCGCTGGCGCTCGCCTACCAGCGGATGGACAACGACGTCGCGCCGCCCAGCACCGTGATCGGCGGTGTGCCAGCACAATTCGACGAGCTGGTGTTGCGCGCCACCGCCCGCGATCCCGCGGCACGGTACGCGGACGCGCTCGACATGGGGGTCGAACTGGACGAGATCGTTGACGAACTGGCGCTGCCCGCGTTCCGGGTGCCCGCACCGCGCAACTCCGCCCAGCACACGTCGTCGGCGCTGTACCACCGCCAGCTCAACGAACAACACACCACCGACCAGAAACCGCAGCGAACCCTCACCGCCCGGCAGTCGGCGCCCCGTCAGCACACCAGGGAACTGACCCGGGGACCCGACGACTGGGGCCAGGATGGGCCCGCCACCGACACGATGGACGAATACCCCCCCGTCACAGGACAATTCGCCGGCATCGAGATGAGTGAATTCCACTGGGCCCGGCAACGCGCCCGCCGGGTGCTGCTGTTCTGGGTGGCGGGCATCCTGATCGTCACCGGGGCGGTCGGCGCCGCGGCGTGGACCGTCGGCAGCAACCTGTCCGGGCTTCTCTAATTCCCGGGTCGCTTCGCTCCAGCCCGCCGGACCTCAGTCGCGCAGCATCTCCGCGACCAGGAACGCCAGCTCCAGTGACTGCTGGGTGTTCAGCCGCGGATCGCACGCTGTCTCGTAGCGTCCGGCCAGATCCGAATCCGAGATGTCCTGCGCGCCACCGAGGCATTCGGTGACGTTCTCGCCCGTGATCTCCACGTGGATGCCGCCCGGGTGGGTGCCCAGCGCGCGGTGCACCTCGAAGAAGCCCTGCACCTCGTCGACGATGCGGTCGAAGTGGCGCGTCTTGTAGCCGGTGGACGACTCGTGGGTGTTGCCGTGCATCGGGTCGCACTGCCAGATCACCTGGTGTCCGGTGGCCTGCACCTTCTCGATGATCGGCGGGAGCAGATCGCGCACCTTGTTGTTGCCCAACCGGCTCACCAGCGTCAGCCGGCCGGCCTTGTTGTGCGGGTCGAGGCGCTCGACGTACTCGACAGCCCGCTCCGGGGTCATCGTCGGGCCGATCTTCACCCCGATCGGGTTCGCGATCACCTCGGCGAAC
>JAOPWF010000452.1 GCA_025965815.1 Mycobacterium sp. | reverse complement strand
GGGCGACGGCCTTGTCCAGTTCGGGGCGCGGGTGGAGATCTTCTCGGAGGAGATTCGGGTAACCCGGGCTTCGGCGAGCGAGTCGAGGGACTGCCCGGCGGTGGAGGCACGGGCGTAACCCAAGCGGGTGTGTCCGACCGCGTCCACGCAGATGGGTGGCAGGAAATGGGTTGGCCGCGATGTCGCCCGGACTGATAGCGTCCGGGCGACCGTGACACCGTGCGAGGAGGTGAGACCCATGAACGCTGTATCGATGTGGGTGCTCCCCTCGCCGTCACGGTCCGGCGATTGACGTAGGTGTCGCCGGGAGCGCCTCGAGAAGGCAATCCCGAAAGGCAACAACCTATGAATGCTCTGCATTTCATTTCCGACATGGGCGAGCAAACCGTGGTGATCTCGCGGGTCGCGGAGCGCCAATGGCACGCTGTGGAGGACGACCAGGTGGTCGGCCGCGGCGACGCTTCGCGCAGGCCCGACGGGCGGATCTTCCTCAGCATCGACGCGTGGCACGGCGCGGTCTTCGACCAACTCGCTGATGCCATGCTGGCGGACCTGCCGAAGCCGCTGTATACGGTGGTCGATGAGGCTGACCTCGACTTGACGTCCCATTGGGAGCGAGCCGGCTTCACGATCCGACGCCGCGAGGGGGTGTACCTCGTGCCCACCGACCCGCGGATCACGGGACTCGGCTCGGTGCTACCGCCGCCGGGCGTGACGATAGCGGCCGTCGGTGAGGCGGAGGAGGCCCCTCTGCGCGCGTTGGACCGCGTGATTCGCGACGAAGTCGAGGCCACCGTCGGATGGCAGGAGATGCCGGCTGAGGTGTTGCCTCGCCCGGACGGCGTTACTGTGGTGGACCCGTCGAACTACGCGGTGGCAGTGGAGTCCGATGAGTACGCGGGCCTGGTTCGGGTGGCGCCGGTGGCCCGGCTGCCACGGATCGGGCTGATCGCGGTCCGGGCCGACCGGCACCGTCGGGGTATCGCTCGGGCGCTGTTGGCCCACGTACTGGGTTCGCTGCTCGGCAGCGGGATCGGAACAGCATCGGCCGAAGTGAACGAATCCAACGAGGCGGCCACGGCGCTGTTCGAGGGCGTCGGCGCCCGGCGTGCCGGCGGCAATCTGGAGCTGGTCCTCCGCTGACGCCCCATCGCGTCATGGCCGCGTCAACGGAATACGACCAGAGAAAGTGCTGAATATGGCGAGAATATCAAGCGGCATCGAACTCGAGGGCACCGTCATCGAGTGCCTGCGCAACGCCACCTTCAGGGTGGAGCTCCAGAACGGGCACAAGGTGCTGGCGCACATCAGCGGGAAGATACGGAAGAACTACATCAAGATCTTGCCGTATGACCGGGTGCTCGTAGAGCTCAGCCCGTACGACCTCACCCGCGGCCGGATCCTCTTCCGGTACAGGACCTAGCGTTAGGGGACACGCCGAAATCGGGACGCAGTCTTCGACCTAGATCGGAATCAGAGGCGACGATCCGGCCCGGTTCCTCGTCCGGCATTCCGGCCGGGTAGGCACGTCACCGGCCTGATATGGCAGCGGTATCGGCGTCCGGCTTCGAGCTGATCGTCGATACCGCTGTCGCATCTCGTCTTCGCAGGAGGCGACATGCACGCATCGTCAGTACTCGCTGCGCCGTCAGGACCTACGACAACCGATCCCTGAGCGCCTTCAAATCGTCTGGCCACTTGGTCGAGGATGGCGAGCGCGCACGGTGTGCAGTAGGTCTTCGAGCCGCCGACCATCGGCACGGGCGATATCCGATTCGGCGACCGGCGCCGCTAGGGGGTCGCGGCGGCCAGGAGCTGGGTGGCGGCGAGCTCGGCGTAGAGACTGTCGTTGCCGACGAGCTCGTCGTGGGTGCCGACCGCCCGCACCTGGCCGGCGTCCATGACGATGATCCGGTCGGCCATGGTCACGGTGGAGAGCCGGTGCGCGATCACCAGGACGGTGGTGCGCTGGGCGATGTCGGCGATGGTCGCCCGCAGCGCCGCCTCGTTCACAGCGTCGAGCTGCGACGTCGCCTCGTCGAGCAGCAACAGCCGCGGTTGGCGCAGCAGCGCGCGGGCGATAGCTACCCGCTGGCGTTCGCCGCCGGAGAGCTTGGTGCCGCGGTGCCCGACCTGTGTCTCGAGCCCCTCGGGCAGCCTGGACACCAGACCGTCGAGGCGGGCCGTGCGCACCACGTCGATGAGATCTGCCTCACTGGTGGCCGGTGCCCCGTAGAGCAGATTCTCCCGCAGCGTGCCGGAGAGCACCGGCGCGTCCTGCTCGACGTAGCCGATGGACGCCCGCAGCCGGTTAAGTGGCCAGTCGAGCACGTCGCGTCCGTCGATCTGCACCCGGCCGGTGTCGGCCTCGTAGAAGCGCTCGATCAGGGAGAAGACGGTGGTCTTGCCGGCTCCCGACGGTCCGACCAAGGCCGTCATGCCGCCGGGCGGCACCTCGAAGGCGACGCCCGAGTGCACCTCCGGCAACTCCGGACGGTAGCGGAAGTGGACGCCGGCGAACGCCACCGACGCTGGCCCGGTCACCTCCGCGGCCGTCACCGAATCCACTGTGGCTAGTGATTCGACGGATGTCGGTTCAACCGGCAACCGCTCCGCCTCCTGGATCCGGCTGACTGCGGCCGCGCCGACCGGATACTGCGTGACGGCGCGGACGAGCTGCCCGATCGGTGACATCAGGAAGAACACGTACAGCAGGAACGCGACCAGTGTCGGCACGTCGATCGCGCCCGAGGCGACCCGGGCGCCGCCGACGGTCAGCACCGCGAGGAACGCGACCTGGGCCGCGAGTCCGGCGAGGTTGCCCGCGAACGCCGACCACTTCGCTGCCCGGAGGCTCTCCCGCCAGGCGGTCACGGCGGCGGTGTTGACCCGGTCGCCCTCGCGCTGCTCCGCGCCGGCCGCCTTCACCATCCGGACGGCGCCGAACATCCGCTCCATCGCAGCGCCCATCGCGCCGACGGACGCCTGCGCTTTCTTCGTGGCCCGGTTGATCCGCGGCACCACCAACCCGATCATGACGCCGACGAAGGCGAGTGACAGGGCAGTGACCCCGAGCAGCACAATATCTATGGTCGCCATCAGGACGACGGTCGCGATCAGCGTGAACAGGCCCGTCACGCCGCCCACGAGCGACGACGTGGTCACCTCGCGGAGCAGCGTCGTGTCGGCCGT
>JAOPWF010000433.1 GCA_025965815.1 Mycobacterium sp. | reverse complement strand
GTGGCGCCCAGGTACTCCCCGACGGTGTCGCCGCTGAACTCGATGATTGCGGTTCTGGCCTGGTCAACAGCACCACGCAGCACGGCCTCCAAGTCCGCCTGGCGCTCCAGTACCGGAGCGTCGACGGGGGTCGCCGCATCCTGTTCGGCTGATCCGGTCACGCTGTCCATCGTCCTCAATAGTGCCTCAGCCGTCCAAGCGCAGCCACACCGGTCACCTGCACGCCACCGCTGTCCGGATAGGGGAGAATCGAGGCCGTGAACGGATCGCGGCGTGATGACCAGGGCCCTTCGGCCCGGCGTGATCCCCGTTATTACCCGCCGCGCCCGCCCGGCGGCTCCGATGAGCACCCCGGCATGGCCAACTACCCCAGTGACGGCGTCAGCTATCGCAAGCGCTCGGCCGGGGCGCGGCGATCCGCGCCGATGCCCAGCGCCAACCGCTACCTGCCGCCGTTGGACGACCGCGAGCAGTCCGATGCCGGATACCGCGCCGAACCGCCGCCCATCGGCGACAGTGCGGAACAGCGGGTCACCGTCACACGGGCCGCAGCACTGCGCAGCCGCGAAATGGGCTCCAAGATGTACGGCCTGTTCCAGCGGGCCGCCACCGCCGACGGGGCGGACAAGTCCGGGCTCACCGCGCTGACCTACCCCGTGATGGCCAACTTCGCCGTCGACGCCGCGATGGCAGTCGCGCTGGCCAACACCCTGTTCTTCGCGGCGGCCTCCGGGGAGAGCAAGAGCAAGGTGGCGCTCTACCTGCTGATCACCATTGCGCCGTTCGCCGTGATCGCCCCGCTCATCGGCCCCGCGCTGGACCGGTTGCAGCACGGCCGCCGTGTCGCGCTGGCGACATCCTTCGTACTGCGCGCGGTGCTCGCTGTGGTGCTGATCGCCAACTACGACAGCGCCACCGGCAGCTTCCCGTCGTGGGTGCTCTACCCGTGTGCGCTGGGAATGATGGTGCTGTCCAAGTCATTCAGCGTGCTGCGCAGCGCGGTCACGCCACGCGTGCTGCCACCCACTATCGACCTGGTGCGGGTCAATTCCCGGCTCACCGTGTTCGGTCTGCTCGGCGGGACGATGCTGGGCGGCGCGATCGCCGCGGGCGCCGAGGCGCTGTTCGGCAAGTTGTTCCATCTGCCCGGCGCGCTGTACGTCATCGTCGCCGTCGCAATCGCCGGTGCGGCGCTGTCGATGCGGATACCGAAGTGGGTGGAGGTGACCGCCGGTGAGGTTCCCACCACGCTGACCTACCACGGCGGCAGCGGGCCGCTGCATCGCTATCCACCGACACCGGCCGAGCAGTCCAGCGGCAAGGCGCGGCAACCGTTGGGCCGCAACATCATCACCGCACTGTGGGGCAACTGCACCATCAAAGCCATGGTCGGCTTCCTGTTCCTGTACCCGGCGTTCGTCGCCAAGTCGCACGACGCCAGCGGCTGGGAGCAGCTGCGCATCCTCGGGTTGATCGGCGCCGCGGCCGCGATCGGCAACTTCGCGGGCAACTTCACCAGCGCACGGCTCAAGCTGGGCAGGCCGTCGCTGCTGGTGGTGCGCTGTACGATCGCCGTCACCGTGGTGGCGCTGGCGGCCGCGGTGACCGGCAACCTGTTGGTGGCGGCCTTCGCCACGCTGGTGACGTCGGGCAGCAGCGCGATAGCCAAGGCATCGCTGGACGCCTCGCTGCAGGACGACCTGCCCGAGGAGTCGCGGGCGTCGGCCTTCGGTCGTTCGGAGTCGCTGTTGCAGCTGGCCTGGGTGATCGGCGGCGCGCTGGGAGTCCTCGTCTACACGGATCTCTGGGTTGGGTTCACCGCGATCTCGGCGCTGCTGATCCTGGGCCTGGCGCAGACCGTCCTTAGCTATCAGGGCGGCTCGCTGATACCCGGCTTCGGCGGCAATCGGCCGGTGATGGCTCAGCAGGAAGGGCGGCGCCCCGAAACCCCGGGCGCCGGGGTGACTCTGGAATGAACCGCGTGTTCGCCGCCGCGCTGGCGGTGGTCGTCGTGCTGGCCTCGATCGGCACCGGGGTCACGGTGTGGCTGCTCAGCCGTGATCACCCGCCGCAACGGCCCGAGATCAGCGCCTATTCGCGCGGCAATGTGGCTCGCGTCGGCCCTTACAGCTACTGCGAGGTGCTGAACCTGAACGCCTGCCAGACCTCCCAGGCGCAGGGCGAGTTGAAGGTCAACGAGCGTGACCCGGTGCAGTTGTCGGTCCCGACGGCGATCAGCCGGGCGCCGTGGCGGCTGTTGCGCGTCTACTCCGACCCCGCCGACACCACCGTCTCAGTGTTCCGCCCGGACACCCGGCTGGCGGTCACCATTCCCACTGTGGACCCGCAGCGCGGACGGCTGACCGGTGTCGTAGTCCAGTTGCTGACCCTGGTGCTCGACCAGGCCGGCGAACTGCAGGACGTACCGCACGCCGAGTGGTCGGTGCGCACGGTCTGGTCCTAGGCGCCGTTCTCCGCCGGCACGCGCTCGCCCACGACCGGCGCTGCTGGCGGGGTGCCGTCACCGAACGGCTTGCCGCCCAGTGCTTCCCGGCCGTGCGGAGTAAGCCAGTTCAGGAGATCCGGGCCCTTCGGCACGATCTGGGTCGGGTTGATGTCGGCGTGCACGACGTAGTAGTGCCGCTTGATCTGGGCGAAGTCGACGGTGTCGCCGAAACCGGGCGTCTGGAACAGGTCGCGCGCGTAGGCCCACAGCACCGGCATCTCGCTGAGTTTCTGCCGATTGCACTTGAAGTGACCGTGGTAGACGGGGTCGAACCGCGCGAGCGTGGTGAACAGCCGGACGTCGGCCTCGGTGATGCTGTCCCCCACCAGGTATCGCTGGTCGGCCAGCCGTTCGCTGAGCCAGTCCAGCGCGACGAACAGCCGGTCGTACGCGGCTTCGTAGGCCTCCTGCGACCCGGCGAAGCCGCAGCGGTAGACACCGTTGTTCACCTCGGTGTAGATCCGCTGGGCCACCTCGTCGATCTCGGCACGCAGCGGCTCGGGATAAAGCTCCGGTGCGCCGTCGCGGTGAAACCGGGTCCACTCGGTGGACAGGTCCAGCGTCATCTGCGCGAAGTCGTTGGTGACCACCTGGCCGGTCGGCACGTCGACGATCGCGGGCACGGTGATGCCCTTCGGGTAGTCCGGGTCACGTTTGAGATAGGCGTCCTGCAG
>JAOPWF010000431.1 GCA_025965815.1 Mycobacterium sp. | reverse complement strand
GAGCACCGACGAGCATCACCACATCGGCCCTGCGCAACGCCAGTGAACGGGCGGCGGCCACCGATTGGGGGTGGTAGTCGGGTAGCAGGCCCTTGGCCATCGACATCGGCAGGAACGGCACGCCGGTGGCTTCGATGAAGGCGCGGATCTGCTTGTCCGCCTGCGAGTATGACGCGCCCTTGCCCAGCACTACCAGCGGCCGTTGCGCGTTGGCGAGCAGGGCGATCGCGCGGTCCACCGCCTCGGGAGCGGGCAGCTGACGCGGTGCGGGGTCGACGATCCTGCGCAGGGATGCGCCGGCCGCAGTCACGTCGATGACCTCGCCGAGCACGGCGGCTGGGATGTCGAGATAGACACCGCCTGGGCGCCCGGACGCCGCGGTTCGGATCGCCCGGGCGATACCGCGGCCGATATCCTCGACCCGGTTCACCCGATAGGCGGCCTTGGCGAACGGTTTTGCGGCCGCCAGCTGATCGAGCTCCTCGTAGTCACCTTGCTTGAGGTCCACCAAGTGCCGCTCGCTCGACCCAGAGATCTGAACCATCGGGAAGCAGTTTGTGGTGGCGTTGGCGAGCGCGACGAGGCCGTTGAGGAAGCCCGGTGCGGATACCGTCAGGCAGATGCCCGGCTTCTTGGTCAGAAATCCGGCCGCCGCCGCCGCGTGGCCGGCGTCGCTTTCGTGCCGGAAACCGATGTAGCGGATGCCCGACGCCTGCGCGATACGGGCCACGTCGGTGATCGGGATGCCGACGACTCCGTAGATTGTCTGCACGTCGTTGAGCTTGAGCGCCTCGACAATCACGTGGTTCCCGTCGGTGAACTCGGCCTCTGTAGTCACGACCGTCGCGGTCTCCAATGTGGATTCGGTGGTCATCGTTGGCAGTCCTTCTTCGCGATTGTGGTTGTGCGCCTTCACCTTCAACACTCCGCCGCTCGAGTCGTCGCGTCCAAGACCCATTGCCGACCAGTCGGTAAGCGGTGGTTATCAAGCGTGAGAAGGCGAACCGACCGTCAGACGGCGTCTGCCCAGCTCGCCTGCCAGGATCACCAGGGCGGTGATCAAGAGTGGCAGTACGGGCGCGTAGCTACGCGCGTGCAGGAACAGCAGTCCTCCTCCGACGGCTCCGGCGACCAACCCGACCAGGACACCGGCGAGGCGCGGCATCTCGGCCCTTGATCGGGATCCCGCGAAAGTGCCTGCGAAAGCGACCAGGGTGAAAGTCCCGGCCGTAGTGAAAATCCCTTGCACGCCGAGCGATCGGACCGCTGCGGTCTGGATCCCCATAGCCAGTGAAAACACTGCGATGAGCCCGTCGGCCATTCCAGTCGAGGGGTGTCCGGCGGTTGCCAACCACATGACCAGACACGCGGCCTCGGCGATCGCCACGAGGGCTAACAAGAGCGATACGCTCCTGGGCCACAGTCCATCGTCTCGGGATTGCCGAGTCGTAATCCGCAGGCCGAGGTAGGAACCCAGCGCGAACATGGTGAGCGCGAAAATGACAGGGACGACGTCGGGACCCTCAATCTCCGCGATTCCGAAGCCAAGGAACACAATGTTGCCTGTCATGAACGCCGAGAAGATCTTCCCCAGCCCGAAGTAGCTGATGGCGTCCACCGAACCGGATGCGACGGTCAATGCGACGAGCAACACGTCGCGCAACCTCTGGCCATTTGGCCGTGTTTCGGCCGCGGTGTCGTTCGCGGATTTCCCGCCCGTATATGGCGCCGTTTCTGTCATGCTTATCTACCCAGTTCCCTTTACCTGGCGCGGAACCCGTTCGGCCGCTTAGCGTTCAAAACACTGCGCATGACAACAGAATGCCCGTTCGGGGCCCCGAGCTCATCACGGGTGACGCCAATTTGCGCCGCTGTTTACGGGAAGGCCTAGATTCCGGCTGGCGGGGGGCATAGATCGGCGTCAGCGGTAACATACTGGATGGCCGGCGGCTCATTGCTGGAACAGCACTTACGCACCAGTCCTCCAATGGCTGCACCCCGAAACGAGGACTTCGCGCTCAGCGCGGGTCGGAGTAGCCGCATCAAGCGGACGGTTTGCCTGCCGCGCTGGCGAGATCGGTGTGCGATGGTGTCTATGACGGGTAACCCGATCGACGAGGGATCCGAGCCGGACCCCCGCTTCACTTTCGCCAACGAGCGCACGTTCCTGGCGTGGAGCCGCACGGCGCTGGCGCTGGTGGCGGCGGGACTGGCCATCACCCAGCTCCTGCCGCCTTTCGCCGGGATCTCCTGGGGGCGCCGCAGTCTTGGTGTGCCGCTCATCGCGCTCGGTGCAGTCGTCGCCGTGGTCAGCTACTTCGACTGGAAACGGGACCAACGCGCGCTCCGGTTCGGCAAGCCGCTGACCCGTACGCTCCTACCACTGCTGCTCACGGTGGTGGTAGCCGCCGAGTGCCTGTTGGCCGCAGCCCTGGTGATCTTGGCGACGGGAGCCCAATAGTGACAGGGCCGCCAGGGCAACCGCGCCGGGCGATCCCCGACGACCTCGAAGACCTCGACCCCGGCTTTTCGCGGGAGCGTACCCAGCTGGCCTGGCGCCGCACCGCCATCTCCTTCACGGCGGTCAGCGCCGCAATGCTGAAGGTCGAGCCGATCGCGGGAGTGCCCCTGGTGGTGATGGCCCTGGCTGTGTGGGCAGCGAATTGGCGCGATGTCAGAACGGATCCGCGGCGCCGCAGCGCACGCGCTCAACGGCGAGCGATCAACTCGATCGCCCTGACCACTGTTCTTGCTGCACTCGTCGCGCTCCTCGTCGCACTCACCGTCGACGGGAGATCCCCGTAGGTGCCGGCGCCGGTCAGCGCCTGCGCTCACAGGCTGGCGAGTGGGATCGTGACGTCCAGCGATGTCCCGCTTCCGGGTGGGCTCATGATCCGTATTCGCCCGCCGAGGGCCTCGACCCGGTCTGTGAGCCCGACCAGCCCTGAGCCCTTGCCCAAGTCGGCGCCCCCGATTCCATCGTCGCTGATCGACAGACGGAGGATGTCATCCTTGGATTGTCCGCACACGGCCACTTGCGAGGCGCGGGAATGCTTGGCGACGTTCGTCAGCGCTTCGGACACGACGTAATACGCTCCGACTTCGATTGAGTCAGGCAACCGGGCGTCAATCGCAAGGTCGAGGGCGACCGGGACGGCCGAGCGGCGGGCCAGTAACTTG
>JAOPWF010000340.1 GCA_025965815.1 Mycobacterium sp. | reverse complement strand
CGACGCGGTTCGTGCCCTGCGCCACCTGTTCCCATTCGTCTCCCCCCGATGGTTGGCCATCGGCGGGTCCCAGGGCGGCCAAGCGGCCTGGGCCGCCAACGAATACGCGCGCGACTACGGAGAGGGCCTCGATATCGTCGGAAGCGTCGCGCTGTCGCCAGCGGCCGACATGAGCGGCCTGGCCGACGCGGCCCGCAACGGCACCCTGACTCAGGATCAGATAGCGCTCATGCCGCTGGTCGTGGCGGGACTGGAGGTCACCGACCCGCAACTCGTCGAGTCGGACTATCTGCGTGGCGCCGCGGCCGACCATAAGGAAGCGTTCATGTCCTGCTCCTCGGATAAGCAGGGGTTGTTCGCTGAGCTCAACGCCGAACAAGTACGTCCCGCCTCACCGGCGGCGGCCGACCGACTCACGCAGTTGCTGGATGCGAATGCCCTGCCGCAGCGAACACTCTCCGCCCCAATGCTGGTGGCCAACGGAGGCAATGACCAACTCATCCCTCCGCAGTGGGTGACCGCCGCGGTGTCGCGCGCCTGCAGCCTTGGTGGAATAGTGCAACACATCGAGATGGCCGGACGCGGACACCTGGATGCCGACCCCGGTGACGAGGGTTATCGGTGGATGAAGGACAGGTTTGCGGGGACACCGGCGCCGTCGAACTGCGTCAACGACCCGTAACGGCAAACGCATAGACGGCGATCTCATTGTCAACGTCAGAGAAAGGAAGCCCGACACAGATGCCCCCCACCCGGCGCGAGAAACTGCTGCAATTATGCGCTCAAGTGTGGGCCTGGCCGTTATGGCTCGGAGTTCGCGCAGCAAAGACGGTACCCACCGTCAAACGGGACGTGGAGCGCTGGACCGAATGCGTCGAAGTCGAGGCAATCGCCAAACTCACGCCCTATCAGCAGTTTGCGAGGTTTGCAGGTTCGCTACCCGAATTCCGGTCGCTGATGCATCTTCGGACGAGCGCGGCACCGCTGCCGCTGCGGATGCTACTAAAACGGATGTACCCGGGACTGCATTCGCTTTGCCTGTGGACGACGGACATCGGGCCCGGGTTCTTCATCCAGCACGGAGTCGCAGCGATGATCGGCGCGGAGTCGATCGGCGCGAACTGCTGGATAAACCAGCAGGTCAGCGTGGGCTTCACCGCCAAAGGTCGGCCGATCATCGGAGACAATGTACGGATCGGAGCCGGCGCTAAGGTTGTCGGACCAATCAAGATCGGCGACGGCGCGACGATCGGGCTGAACGCGATTGTCATGAAGGACGTACCGCCGGGTACGGTGATGGTCGCACCGCTCGCGCAGCCGCTTGGCGATTCTGCGCGGACAGAGACTTCTACGCGTCAAGCAGACTAATTGCCGACGCGACAATTAGTGATATGCATCACACCGAATTCCAATGGTGCGAGCAACCGTCCGATGTGGTTGAATCAAGGCCTCGGGGGAAGGTAAGTCGTTTGCTCAGCGGACGATCCGAGTCAAGCCGTTGGTGCCCGTGGCCGATGGGGGAGTTCTTGTGACTGAGTTCATAGGTCGTCCTGTGGGTAGGTCCGGTGGCAGTAGCAGATCCGGGTTTGCCCCGGTTTCAGCGTACGAACCCAACATGTGGCCCGCCCATTCGGCGAGGACGCGGAACGATTGACATGACAATTTCCGCCCGCAGAGTTCGAGAGCCGCGTCTCCCCGCTCGCTCCCGCATCCGCTCGGTCGACAGCCTGTTGGCGAATGCGACCGAAGCCAGAGCTCAGAGCCACCATTGGAAGAGCTCGTACCGGCACCGTGTGCTCTTCATCGACTCGATTGCGGTTATCGCCGCGGTAATGATTGCGCAGCTGGTGCGGTTTGGCGCGCCGCGTATCGAGACCTCGAGCGCGGGCGTCACCTGGGCCTACCTCACCGTATTCTCGCTCGGGCTGGCGGTCATGTGGCTGACCGCGTTGGGCTTGCAGCAGTCGCGCGATCTGTCTCTGGCCGGTGCCGGACCGGAGGAGTACCGCAGGGTGGGGACGGCCACCGCATGGGTCTTCGGGATTATTGCTGCGGCCGGCCTGCTACTTCAAGAACAAATGGCGCGTGGCTACCTCGCAATCGCACTTCCAGTCGGTCTTCTGGGGCTTCTTGTCGGCCGGCATATTCTCCGCCGCGGCCTCGCAAAGAAACGCACTCGCGGCGAATTCACCAGTCAGGTTGTGGTGCTCGGCAAGCCGGACTCGATCGTCGCGTTGTGCGACAGCCTGGAGCGCTCGAAGTACGCCGGGTATAACGTCATCGGCGCGTGCATCCCCGACTTCCGCGACGGCATCGGCGTGGAGCTCGAGACGTCAGCAGGACCTGTTCCGGTGTTCGGTGATGAGCGATCGGTCGAGGACGCCATTCGGTTGACGAACGCCGATACGCTCGCGGTGGCCGCGGTCGAGCACCTCGGGCATGAGCGGGTGAGACGGCTTGCCTGGCTGCTGGACTCCCTCGGGGTCGACATGATCGTCGTGCCGGGGATGACCGATATCGCCGGACCGCGGTTGAGGGTTCGACCGATCGACAATCTGCCGTTGTTCCACATAGCCAGGCCTCGGCACGACGGCCCTTCGCGCTACGGCAAGCGGCTATTCGATCTGATCTTTGCTTCATTGGCGACGCTGGCTCTGCTCCCGGTGATGTTCGCGGCGGCGGTCGCGATTAAGCGCGAGGACGGCGGACCGGTCATATTCCGCCAGGAACGTGTCGGCCAACACGGCATACGCTTTCCGATTCTCAAATTCAGGACGATGTCGGTTGACGCGGAAGACAGAAAACTCGAGGAGCGTGTCGCCGCAGGGCAAACAGAGTCGATCTTCTACAAATCGGGCCACGACTCCCGCATCACCCGCGTCGGAGGGTTTCTGAGGAGGACGAGCATCGACGAACTCCCTCAGTTGTTCAATGTGCTGGGCGGTTCGATGAGCATCGTCGGCCCGCGCCCACTGCCCGCCGGCGAGGGCGAATCGGTGGAGCACTTCGTCCAGCGGCGGAGCTTGGTAAAGCCGGGAATGACGGGTTTGTGGCAAATATCCGGACGGTCGAACCTGTCGGCTGAGGAGCGCATCCGGCTCGACCACTCGTACATCGACAACTGGTCGTGGGTGCAGGATCTGGTGATCGTCTGGCGGACCGTGCGGCCAGTACTCATGCAGGAAGGCGCGGTATAGCGTGCTGCAGCCTGCTTCCGGACCTGCCGACGCGACAGGCCCGGCGCCAAGCGATTTGAGTGGGATCTCGGTCTGCGTAGTGGCGTGCCACTTCAGACCCGAAACGACCGGCAGTGCTCCGCTCAACTCGATGCTCGTCGACACACTCCTCGATGCCGGCGCCCGGGTGGATGTGGTCGCCGGCATACCGCACTATCCGCATTGGCAGGTGCAGGACCCGCGGTACCGGCGTGGTGTGCGATGGCGGGAGGAATACGGCGCGGCACGCCTGACGCGGGTCCGCCACGCCGTGCCGTCTCGCCCCGATCTGTGGGGCAGGATGCGGCTCGAGTCCAGCTTCGCCGCGCTCAGCGCGCCCCACGTGAGATCGTCGAAGGCGAATGTCGTCGTGGCGGTGAGTCCGTTGATCGGTGCGGTTCTTGCGGCCCACGCCGGGCGACGCGGGCGACCCCTCGGAGTGATCGTCCACGACCTCAGCGGAAACGCCGCCGTGCAGTCCGGCACCGCCAGCGGCCGGGCCGCGGGCCTCGTCTGCGCCGCCGAGTACGCAATGCTCGCCCGCGCAGACAAGATCGGTGTGATCACCCAGCGGTTCGCGGCGGACCTCACGGCTCACGGTGTGTTGCCGGACAACATCAGCGAACTACCCATTTCGAGCCTGATAGACGGCACCGAGCTGACGACCGACCAGGCTCGTCGCCGGCTCGGGTGGGATGAGGGCGTCTTCACCGTCGTCCACACCGGGAACATGGGCATGAAGCAGGGACTCGAGCATCTGGTGTCGGCCGCGTCCGTCGCAGACCGCAACGGCATGGACGTTCGCTTCGTCTTCGTCGGTGACGGCAACCAGCGCGCGGACCTCGAGGCTCAAGCGTCGGGCCTGCGCAACGTCCAATTCATGGACCTCGTGTCGGATGAGGACTATCCGGTGTTACTTGCCGCCGCGGACGTGCTGATCGTGCACGAACGGCCGGGGGTCAGGGAAATGTCGCTACCCAGCAAGCTGACCTCCTACGTAACGGCTCGTCGCCCCATCGTTGCGGCGGTGGACGAGCACGGCATCACGAAGGCCCTGCTTGACTCGCACGGCGCAGCGGTAGTGGCGCAGAGCGGCGATTCCGAGGCTTTACTCGGGGCGCTGGACCGGCTGCGGAACGACCCGACGCTGGTAGCCGACGTTGTCGCGGGCGCCGAGAAGATGGCAGCCGCCGAATTCTCCACAGAAAGAGCCAGGGCCGGTTTTCGAGAATTCGTCCGGGAGCTGGCGGCAATCAGACGCGAGCACTGAGCCCCACGGCCGGCGCAGGCCCGAAGTTGCCCAGTTGTCTCACAACCCGGCCCCGGCCCACGCGGCTAGCGAGCAGGATTGCGCCTGGCGCTGCGCAAATTAACTGTGACAGGGCTTTCCGCGTCGGCCGCCAACTCACGCACCCGACGTCGAAGTAACCTCGGGATCCAGATGAAATCGGGTGCCATCTGGGTAACGGCCACCGCAACCGCCGCCGCCGCCACTACGCCGGCCCCACCCCACCGTCCACCCCACCAGACGCCCAGGCAGACGCTTGTCACACCCATCGCCATGATGCAGTAGGACTGCCAACGAGCCTCGCGAGGCATCGTCAGCATTACACCGGCGGGCAAATGGGTGCACTGAACCACCAGCAGTGCGGCGAAAGCAATCGCTACGCCGCGAGTCGACACCAGTTCCCCACCAGAGATCAATGATGTGGCCCATGGCCCCAGCAGGGCTATTGCCACCGCAGCGCAAATCGACAGCGCCGCGAACACCGCGGTCGACTTCAGCCAGAGCGCCATCGTCGCGGGCCTATCGGATCTTCGCTTAACGAACACGGGCCACAGAGCCATACCGGCCGTCGAGAACACCATCCATCCGAGTCCATACACCTGCGCCATCAACGCATAGCGGGAGAGTTCGCCGGCGGTAGAGACATGCGACAGGATCAGCCGGTGACTCTGCAGGCCAAGCGGTAGTCCAATACTCGCGACAAACATCCACAGCGACCCGGCGAGTAGGCCGGTTCGGGCATGCGCGGCCGCCGGACGCGAAAATACTAAGCGCCCCAGACCACTTCGCCGCAGGGCTAGCGCGGTCGCGATGCAGTTGCCGATCAGCACCCCTCCCGCACCCGAGACGGCATACCAGATCGGAGCGATATCGGCGGCCATCAGCGCCAGCGTGATGATCAGCGAGAAACCTGCGTTTGCCATCGTCAGCAGCACTGCGAGCGGATTCATGTCAAGGCCGACGAGAATCCGAACCCCGATACCGGCGGGGATGCTCAGGGCGATCAGGCAGGCGGCCACGGTGATCGCGATCCGGTCTACCGGACCGGACTTCGACCCCAACATCCAGCCCCACGAGTCGGTCGCCATGATGACAAGACTTAGCGCGATCAACCCGACGGCAACTGTGCCCAGTAGGCGTAACCCCCGCTGCACGGTAGCCACCGCCACCCCGTCCGCCCGCAGGCTTCCCACCTTCGAGCAGGCGTTCGTGATCACGGCACCGATGCCGAGATCCGCAAAAGGCAACAGCAGGCTCAGCGTCGTCACCAGTGAGACCAGCCCGAACACGGCCTCGCCCGTTGCCCGAACGATGATGGCGGTGTTCAGCAGCCCGACGAGAGCCACCAACGGGGTGCCGACCACCCGGAAGACCGTTCCCAGCATGATCGACCTGCGCTCGGCCGGTTTTAGGGACGCGTCGTGGCGGTCCGCGTCGACGGACGTCACGTCGGATCCTCACGCTTCAACCGCGCTTGCACGCCCTTCACCGCGCGAAACGCAGCCCAAAGTGAACGCGTGCGATATTCCAGATAGCGTAGATACGCGCGGGACTTCCGCCGGTGCCCCAATGGGTAGTAATCCATTAGGTCCCACAACTTCCGAAGGTCGCGGTAGTTTTCCCGCAGTGCCCGTACTGATCCGGCTCCACTGGTGTCGAAGTCGCACACGACGCGTTCGAGAGTGACCGGGTCCCGCAACATCGCGGCCCTGAAGATGTACAACTGGTCGGCGGCGATCCCGAAGTCCAGGTCGTAACCGCCCAGCTTGTGCAGCAGCGATAATCCGAAGAACGTCGCCTGATGGGGAATGGGCTGCCTACCCATGCTGAATTTGGACATCTCGAAAGGCACAGTCCCCCACACGCCGAGGCTGCGACCATCGGCTCCAATCCGATTCACCTGCGCGTACCCCCACAGGTCTCGCGCAGGCCCATGGCCGGAGATCCGCTGCGCGACTTGAGCCAACGCGTCGGGGTCGGAGAAGCAATCGCTTGAATGCATGAACCACACCAGGTCGCCTGACGCATGAGCGACGCCTTGGTTCATTGCGTCATACCTGCCCGCGTCCGGTTCTGACTGCCAGTACGCGAAGCCCGGCTCGGACTGCGACAGATAGTCGACCACCTTGTCGCCCGACCCGCCGTCGATCACGATGTGCTCGACGTGTCCCTCGTAACGCTGGGCACGCACGCTCTCTACCGTGCGCTTGAGACCCTCGAGGTCATTGAATGAAATCGTCACCACAGAGAACG
>JAOPWF010000329.1 GCA_025965815.1 Mycobacterium sp. | reverse complement strand
CGGGATGCTGCTGCTATCCGGGATCTTGATGGCACTGCATGAGCGGGAGCGCTCTGGCCGCGGACAGGTCGTCGACGCGGCAATGGTCGACGGCGCATCGCTGCTGATGACGCTCGTGCGTGAGCTTCGCGCGGAGGGCTCCTGGCTTCCCCGCCGCGAGGAGAACCTGCTCGACGGCGGCGCGCCGTTCTACGCGACCTACCCGACCGCCGACGGCGGGCACGTCGCGGTCGGGGCATTGGAGCCCCAGTTCTTCGCCGAGTTGATCCAGCGACTCGGCCTCGACTACGATCCGACAGCCCAGCACGACCGCTCCTGCTGGCCGCGGCTGCGCGAGCTGCTGACGGAAGCCTTCGGGGCTCGCACGCGCGCGGAGATCGAGCAGCTGCTCTCAGGGACGGACGCCTGCGTCTCACCGGTGCTTTCGATGGACGAGGCGCAGTCGCATGTCCACGCCCGCGCTCGCAGTTCGTTCTCGGGCGAAGATATCGGGGCGCTGCCTGCCCCCGCACCACGATTCAGTCGTACCCCAGGCCACGCTCCTGCGGCCGGGGACATCCCGGGGGCGAGCAGCGACACGATCCTCGAGATGCTCGGCATCGATCACGCTCGGCGCCATCAGCTCCTGGCTAGCGGGACTGTCGTCCAATCGGGATCTCAGCGGGACAGAGGAGAGTAATGAGACGCGCTCTTCTGGAGCCCGAGCACCGCGATCTGGAAGAGTCCTTCGTGGCCTTCCTCGCGCGCGAGGTCCGTCCTCACTTTCACGAGTGGGAGCAGCGAGGAGCGGTTCCACGCGAGCTGTTCCGGACCGCCGGGGCGGCCGGCTTCCTGGCATTCGAGGCGCCCCCCGAGCACGGTGGCGCCGGCGTGCAGGACTTTCGTTTCAACGCCATCATCGGTGAAGCCGCGCACCGGGCCGGCTTCGCTGGCGTCGGCGCGGGCATCACGCTCCACAACGACGTGTGCCTGCCGTACTTCGTGGGATATTCCGACAGCTCCCAGCGCGAGCGCTGGCTGCCAGGAATCGTCTCCGGCGAGCTGATCACAGCGATCGCCCTCACAGAGCCGGGGGCGGGATCCGACCTAGCCGCCATCGCGACCCGCGCCGATCGCGTCGACGGCGGCTACCTGGTCAACGGCAGCAAGACGTTCATCACCAACGGCATCAACGCCGCGTTGATTATCACCGCGGTCCGCACCGACGCCACGGACCGTCACGGCGGTCTCAGCCTGGTCGTTGTCGAAGACGGCGCGGACGGACTGCGACGCGGACGCAACCTCGAGAAGATCGGAATGCACTCTCAAGACACGGCGGAGCTGTTCTTCGACGACCTGTTCGTCCCGGTCGAGAACCTGCTCGGCGCTGAGGGGCAGGGCTTCCGCCAGCTAGTCTCAAACCTTCCGCGCGAGCGCCTGTCGATCGCCGTTGCAGGTGTCGCCGCGGCCGAAGCCGTGATCGCCCACACGGTCGAATACGTGCGGAGCCGCCGAGCCTTCGGCGCATCGTTGGGAAGCCTGCAGGCGACGCGCTTCGCGCTCGCCGAGCTGACGGCAGAGACATCACTCGTGCGAGCGTTCGTGGATCGCGGCGTAGACGACCTCAACGCCGGCAATCTGTCCCCCGAGGACGCCGCCGTCGCAAAGTGGCGCGCGACCGAGCTGCAAGGGTGGGCTGCCGACCGCTGCCTGCAGCTGCATGGAGGCTACGGCTACATGCTCGAGTACCCAGTGGCCCGAGCCTTCCTAGACGCTCGCGTAACGCGGATCTACGGCGGAGCCAACGAGGTGATGAAGGAGATCGTCGGGCGCTCACTCGAGTTGTGATTCGCCTGGTTTGAAAATGTACTGGGGAGTCGGTAAACTTTTCGATGGGATGGGGATCCAATCCGGGAGAGCATGAGCGTGGCGTACCGGATCGGCATCGACATCGGCGGCACCTTCACGGACCTGGTCGTCTACGACGACGTGAGCGGGCATGTCCACCCCTTCAAGTCCCTGAGTCGTCCCGACCCGGTGGACTGCCTCCGAACCGGCCTAACCAAGGCCGCTGAGCAGCTCGACACGAACCTTCGCGGCCTGCTGGGCCAGGTGCAGCCGGTGTTCTGCTTCGGCAGCACCATCGGGGTCAACACGCTGGTCACCGCTAGCGGCTCACGCGTAGGGATCCTCACCACACGCGGCCACGGCGACGCGTACCACATGTTTCAAAAGGAGCGCCTCGGGCACGTAGACCTCCGCGACGCCGTCGAACAGGTGTTCAAACCACTCGTCTCCCGCAGGCACGTCGCTGAGGTGAACGAGCGCGTCGACTGCTTCGGCAACGTCGTCGTGCCACTAAACGAGGGGGAACTGGCGTCAGCGGTCGACCGGCTCGTCAACGAAGAGGCGGTCGAGGCAATCGTCGTCTCGTTTCTCTGGTCGCACCGTCGTCCTGAGCACGAGTTGCGGGCGCGCGAGATCATCGCCGAGCGCCATCCGAATGTGTTCGTCTCCGTCGGAAGCGAGCTTGTAGGTGCGCCCGGGGAGTTCCAGCGCGTAGCGACAGCCGTCATCAACGCATACATAGGCCGGCGCGTAGAGCAACAGGCGCAGCGTGTCAGCGACTTCCTGCGCGAGAACGGCCTACGCGCGCCGATCCTCGTAATGCAGAACCTCGGCGGCCTTGCGCCGCTCGAGGACATCATGAGCAGGCCCGCCTACCTGCTGAAGAGCGGCCCAGCGGGCGGCGTCGCAGGGGGTACCAAGATAGCTGCGGCGGTGCAGGAGCCCAACATCGTGGGCATCGACATGGGTGGCACGAGCCTTGACGTGAGCCTGATCAAAGACGGCGAGGTGGAGCTCTCCGGGGGCTTTCGGATGCTGGCGCACCCGATCGCAATTCCTGGCGTCGAGATCGAGTCGATCGGCGCGGGGGGCGGCAGCATCGCCTCAGTCAAGGGCGCCGGCGGCATCCTGAGCCTCAAGGTCGGACCGGAGAGCGCCGGCTCGAACCCCGGACCGGCCTGTTATGGCCTCGGCGGCGAGCTGCCAACCGTCACTGATGCCGACCTGCTTCTCGGCATCATCGACAGCCAGGCAAGCCTCGGAGGCGAGATCGCCGTCGATATCGAGCGAGCTCGCGGGGCCATCGACAAGCACGTGGCCAGCCCGCTCGGGCTCTCGACCCTGGACGCCGCCTGGGGCATCTACCAGGTCGTCAACGCGCAAATGGCCGACGCGCTCGAGCACTTCCTCGTCAAGCGCGGTCTCGCCCCCTCGCACTTCAGCGTGATGGTCTTCGGCGCCGCGGGAGCGATGCACGCGTCAGCGATCGCCAGGCGCCTCGGGATCGGTCGCACCATCGTGCCGGACCTGTTCCCCGTTCTGTCCGCCGCCGGGCTCATGACCTCCGACATCCGCTACGTCGGGCGTATCGCCGACGACGGGCTACGCATGCCCCCCGGCGCCAGCGCCGAAGACCGCGAACTCTTCGCTTCTCACGTCTCGGCGAAGCTCAGTGAAACCTCCCAAGCGCCACTCGCGCTTCTCGACCCGGACGACAACGACAGCAGCGGCCATCGGCTGACCATGACTCTCGGTTTGCGCTTCGCCGGGCAGGCGCTCGACCTAGCGGTCGACGTGCGCCCGGACGTGCTCGAGCGACCGCTGCAGGGTCCCGAGCTCAGCAAGCTGATCAGCGAGTGGACTCGCCGGTACGCCCGGATCTATGGTGAGGGCGCCGCCTGGTCGGAGGGCACCGTAGAGGTTGCCCACTACACCGC
>JAOPWF010000307.1 GCA_025965815.1 Mycobacterium sp. | reverse complement strand
TTCTTCAGCCTGAGCAAGCTGAACAACGTCGTCAACATGTTCATCGACGACAGCTATGTCGACAACATCCAGACCAGGGACCTGGTCGATCTCGGACAGTCGCTTCAGGGCGTATCGGCGGGCCGGATCACGTTCCTGACGGTGCCCACCGGCGTGACCGACTCCGACGGCAACGAACCACCGCGCGAGGGCGACATGCGGGCGATGTTCGACGCGATCATCAACGACGATCCGCTGCCCGGTGAGAAGAACGCCGACAACACCCCGGTGCCGGGCAGCACATCATCTGCCTCACCCGAATCGGCCGCGGGAACGACGACGCAATCCCCGGCGCCCGCCCCGCCCCCCACCGACGCCGCCGAGCTCGTCAACGCCGTCACCACCGAGCCCGCGGACGTCACGGTGCACGTCTCCAACTCCACCGGCGAATCCGGGCTGGCCATGACCGCGGCCAACGAGCTGCAGCAGCACGGCTTCAATGTCACCACCCCCGACGACTACCCCAGTTCGCTGACGTCGACGACGGTGTTCTTCTCGCCGGGTAACGAACAGGCCGCCGCCACCGTGGCGTCATCGTTCGCGAACCCGACCATCGAACGGGTCAAAGGGATGGGCCAAGTGGTTCAGGTGGTGCTCGGCCCGGACTTCTACACCGTTGCCGCTCCCCCACCGAGTGGGTCATCCGTACAAGTGCACGTCAACCACGGGACCAGCACAACGCCGACGCATCTGCCGGAGGATCTGACCGTCACCAACGCCGCCGACACCACCTGCAAATAGCCGCAACGACATTGGGTGGCCCGGCAGTTCGGACTGGCGTCATTCACCTTGAGTTCACCCGCGACATCGTGACGCCCGCGCGGCCCAGCCCGTAGGCTGGAAGGCATGCGAACCGCGTACCACGAGCAATTATCGGCGTTGACTGCGCAACTTGGCGACATGTGCGGGCTCGCCGGTGCTGCGATGGAACGCGCTACCCAGGCTCTGCTGCAGGCCGATCTGGTACTGGCCGAACAGGTCATCACCGGCCACGATCAGATCGTCTCGATGAGCGCGCGCGCCGAGGAAAACGCCTTCGTGCTGCTCGCACTGCAGGCGCCGGTCGCCGGAGATCTGCGCGCGATCGTCAGCTCGATTCAGATCGTGGCCGACGTCGACCGGATGGGCGCGCTGGCGCTCCATGTCGCCAAGATCGCCCGCCGCAGGCACCCGCAACATGCGCTCCCCGAAGAGGTGAACGGGTATTTCGCCGAAATGGGCAGGGTCGCAGTAGAACTGGGTAACAGCGCCCAGGAGGTGCTGTTGTCCCGCGACCCGGAGAAGGCGGCCCGCATCCGCGAAGAAGACGACGCGATGGATGACCTGCACCGCCACCTGTTCACCGTGCTGATGGACAAGGAATGGAAGCACGGCGTCGCGGCCGCCGTCGACGTCACTTTGCTGGGACGGTTTTACGAGCGGTTCGCCGACCACGCCGTTGAGGTGGCGCGCAGGGTAATCTTCCAGGCGACCGGCAAACTCCCCGACGAGGAAGAGCTGCCCGCCCGCTAGGGCAGCGGCTCAGCCGAAGCGACCGGAGATGTAGTCCTCGGTCGCTTTCTGGCTCGGGTTGGAGAAGATCTTCTCGGTGTCATCGATCTCGATCAGCCGGCCCGGCTTGCCCGTCGCCTCGAGGTTGAAGAATGCCGTCTGGTCGCTGACCCGCGCGGCCTGCTGCATGTGGTGCGTGACGATCACGATGGTGAAGTCCTGCTTGAGCTCGGCGATCAGGTCCTCGATCGCCAGTGTCGAGATCGGGTCGAGTGCCGAGCAGGGCTCGTCCATCAACAGCACGTCCGGCTGCACGGCGATCGCCCTGGCGATGCACAACCGCTGCTGTTGACCGCCTGACAAACCCCCGCCCGGCTTGTCCAGCCGGTCCTTGACCTCGGTCCACAGGTTGGCGCCCTTCAGCGACCGCTCTGCGACCTCGTCGAGCGACTTGTGGCTACGGACACCCTGCAGCTTCAGCCCGGCCACCACATTGTCCCGAATAGACATGGTGGGGAAGGGATTCGGCCGCTGGAACACCATGCCGATGGTCTTGCGGACGCCGACGGGATCCACTCCTGCGCCGTAGATGTCCTCGCCGTCGAGTAGCACCGAGCCCTCCACGTAGGCACCTGGGATGACCTCGTGCATGCGGTTGAGGGTGCGCAGCACCGTCGACTTGCCGCAGCCCGACGGTCCGATGAACGCGGTAACGCCCCGGGGCGGCACCGACAGCGCGACATCGGCCACGGCCTGGAACGAGCCGTAATAGATGTTGACGTCCTTGAGTTCCAAACGCTTGGCCACGGCAGGCTCCTAAACCTTCTCGGGAGTGAACATCTCCGCGACCAACCTGGCCCCGATATTCAGTATGGCGATCAACCCAATATGTGTCAGGTTCACGCCGGCTCATCGGCCGATCGGAGCACCCGTAGTGGTGCGTCGTCAGGCGCAGATCGAGGGGGTGAGACGGTATCCGGCACCGCGGATGGTGCGGATATATTCGCCGTGTTCGGGATCGACGCCCAACTTCTTGCGTAGCCGTTTGACGTGCACGGCGACCGTGTTCGTATCGGTGGCGTGCCCCCAGACGGCACTGCTGATCTCTTCGCTGTTGGCGACGCTGCCGCGCTTCTCGATGAGGAAGATCAGCAGTTCGAGCTCACGTTGCGTCAGTTGGACGTCGCGCCCACGAACACGCGTCTCATACCCGCGACGGTCGACGTGGATGGGGCCGGCGACGAAGATGCTGGGTTCCTGGGGCGGGTGCGCGGTTGCGTTGGTTGCAAAAGGGGCGATCGCCGTGATGTCGTAGGGCCGCACGATGGCGGCGGAGGCACCGGCCACGAGCGCCTGGCGGGCGAGGTCCTCCTCGCCGGGTGCGGCGCCGACCAGGATGGGTAGATCCGACCGGCTGCGCACCGCGGCCGAAATCCGTGGCGCGTCAACCGTTTCGGTGCGGGCTGCGATCACCAGAACACTGGGCGGCTCGGCACCGACAGCCAGGAGTGCCTCTGCGCCGTCTCGGCACCAAGTGGTGGCGATGCCGATCTCCGCGGCGGCATCGATCAGCAGCGTCGCCATGTGCTGGTCGGTTTCGGTAAGCACCAGGCTGGCCCGCTTCGGCGCGTGCGCCGCGCGGTGTTCCCCGGGACCGTTCACCGCATCTGCCCGCCGCAGTTCAGAGGTCAACCCTGCCTGACCGCCTTCCTGACCGAACGGTACGCATTTTCCCGTTGGGGTTCTCCGGACCGGTGACAGTTAGCCGAAGCGTCCGGATATGTAGTCCTCGGTGGCTTTCTGGCCCGGATTGGAAAACATGGTCTGGGTGTCGTCGACCTCGATCAGCCGCCCGGGTTTGCCGGTGGCTTCGAGGTTGAAGAACGCGGTCTGGTCGCTGACTCGGGCGGCCTGCTGCATGTTGTGCGTGACGATGACGATGGTGAAGTCCTGCTTGAGCTCGGCGATCAGGTCCTCGATCGCCAGAGTCGAGATGGGGTCCAGCGCCGAGCACGGCTCGTCCATCAACAGGACATCGGGTTGCACGGCGATCGCCCTGGCGATGCACAGCCGCTGCTGCTGGCCGCCCGACAGGCCCCCGCCCGGCTTGTCGAGGCGGTCCTTGACCTCGTTCCACAGGTTGGCGCCTCGCAGGGACCGTTCGGCTACCTCGTCGAGGGTCTTGCCGCTGCGCACACCCTGCAGCTTCAGCCCGGCTACGACGTTGTCCCTGATGGACATGGTCGGGAATGGGTTGGGGCGTTGGAACACCATGCCGATGGTCTTCCGCACGCCCACCGGGTCGACCCCGGAACGGTAGATGTCCTCGCCGTCGAGCAGCACTGAGCCTTCGGCCCTGGCTTCGGGGATCACCTCGAGCATGCGATTCAGGGCCCGCAGCACCGTGGACTTACCGCAACCCGAGGGTCCGATGAAGGCGGTAACGCTGCGTGGCGGAACGGATAACGCCACGTCGGCGACGGCGTGAAAGGAGCCGTAGTAGATATTGAGGTCTTTGACGTCGATCCGTTTGGCCATGTCGATGTCCTGTCAGGGCTAGCGTTTTCGGGAGAGCAGGCGGGTTACCACGGCGGCAAGCA
>JAOPWF010000287.1 GCA_025965815.1 Mycobacterium sp. | reverse complement strand
GATCGCGCCAACGGTCAACAGCTACAAGCGGCTGGTCAAGCAGGGCAGCATGTCCGGGCTCACCTGGGCGCCGATCTTCGCCTGCTACGGCGACAACAACCGGACGAACATGCTGAGGATCCCCCGCGGCGGTGGACGGGTGGAATGCCGTGCCGCCGACAGCGCCAACAATCCCTACCTGGGGGCCGCGCTCATGCTGGCGGCGGGCCTGGAGGGGATCCGCGAGGGACTCGATCCTGGAGACCCCAATCGTGACAACCTCTACCGGCTCTCCGAGACCGACCTCGTCGACCGCGGCATCGGTTGGCTGCCAAGGTCATTGGACGCGGCCATCGAAGCACTGGAAAGTGACCCGCTGGGCCGATCGGTATTCGGAGAGGTGATGTTCGAGTCATTCATCTCCGAAAAGCGGCTCGAATGGGACGCGTACACCGCGCATGTCTCGGCGTGGGAAACCGACCGCTACCTCAGGTTCTTCTAATGGCGAGCGGTGACCCGGTGGCCGTCGTCACCGGCGGCGGTCGCGGCATCGGTGCCGGCATCAGCAAGGCACTCGCCCGGCAGGGGCTCAACGTGGTGATCGGATGGGGCACAAACGGTTCTGGTGCGCGGCGACTTGTCTGACAGCCAAACCTCCACCGACCTGGCCGACGCCGCGCTCACCGAGTTCGGCCGGCTTGACTGCTGGGTCAACAACGCCGGCTACATGGAAGCGGGATCCATCCTCGAACTCACCGGAGACCAGCTTCGCCGCTGTTTTGAGATCAACCTACTGGGCACCTTCTACGGGATTCAGAGTGCCGCCGCGGCCATGGCTTCCGGCGGGCGGATCATCAACATCTCTTCGGAGGCCGGCATCCGTGCGTGGCCCCTCTACGGCGCCTACACGCCGTCGAAGTTCGCCCAGATCGGGCTCGGGCAGGTGGCGGCGCTTGAATTGGGGCGCCTGGGCATCACCGTGAACACCATCTGTCCCGGCATTATCGAAACAGACATGGTGCTGGACAAGTGGGTCGCGGAATTCGAGATCATCGGGACCCCGATTGACGAGATCCGCGCGGAGGTCAGTGCCGAGACCCTTACGGGGGCGCTGTGCACGCCTGAGGACGTCGGGGAGGCGGTCGCGTGGCTGGCGAGCCCGGCGGCCAAAAACGCGACCGGACAATCGATCTGCGTCAATACGGGGGTGACGTTGCATTGATTCACCGATGGGCTGAGCTCACCTCGATCCAGCTTGCCGACCGTTTCGCCGCCGATCCCAATACCGTGGCACTGATCCCGGTGGGTGCCACCGAGCAGCACGGCCCCCACCTACCGGTCGGGACCGACACGATCATCGCCTCGGAGCTCGCCGACGCGGCGGCGGGTGAGGCGGCGCTGGTCCTACCGGCGGTGGCGTTCGGCGCCAGCTTCTTTCACGGAACCGAGTTGGCCGGCACGATCGCCTGCTCGGGCGAAGACACTGCGGCCGCCGCGTTTCGGGTCGCCGAAGCCTGCGTCGACTCCGGAGCGAGCAGGGTGCTGTTCGTCAACGGCCACGTCGGGAACGCCGCCCCGCTGTGGATCGCCTGTGACAGATTCCGGCGCCTCTTTCCCGACGGTCGCGTCGGCGTCATGCAGTGGTGGGACCTGACACCCGATATCGCCAGTCGCACCACCGCCGACGCGGTCGACTGGCACGCGAACGCCGCGGAGACGTCGCTCATGCTGGTGCTGCGCCCAGAGCTGGTCGACACCGACCGCATGCGGGACGCCGACGATCCCGATCGCACCGCCGGGGTCGTCTTCCGTTATCCGGTCCAGCATGTGTCCACCAACGGAGTCACCGGCCACCCCTCGCGGGCATCGAAGTCGTTGGGTCTGCGGCTGTGGAACGACGTGGTCGCCGCAGCCCGCGACACGGTGGCACGCGCACACGATGAGGTGCCACCATTGAGTTAGTCGCGATCGGCCCGGGCCGTAATATTCTGGACGTGCCGTCACAGGAATCGCGGGCCCACGTGCGCGCCATCGCACGGCCCCGTGGCGACGGCGATGCGACGCCCACCGATTCCCCGCGAGCGCGAATCATCAACGCTGCGACCAAACTGTTCTCCGAAAAGGGCTACGCGCAGACCACGATGAGCGACATCGCCCGCGCATCGGGCCTGCAGCAGTCATCGCTGTACTACTGGTTCCGCAATAAAGAAGGGCTGTTGCAAGAGACGCTGCTGGTCAACCGGGCACCGCTGAAATTCATCGCAGAGGTCGGCGCCGGCTCCGGCTCGCCGGCCGTCAAGCTGTACCGACTGCTCAGGTTCGACACCTTGCAGCTCGCCCTGTCACCGATCGACTTCAACGAGATCCAACGGATCGCGCACGATCAGCGCACCGAGTTCGGCCAGTTCTGGACCGACTATGAGCGCCTGAAGCAATGGGTGGCCGACCTCATCGGGGCCGCCATCAGCGAGGGCAAATTCATCGACTGCGACAAGGACGAGACGGCGGGGCTGCTGCTGAACTTCGACGAGGGCGCTCAGAAACGAACTCGTCTGCATACGGACGAAGGCGACCGCGTCGAGGAGGCGATCCGGGTGGCCGAGCAGGTCGCCGTCATCGCCGTGCGTGGCCTGTTGAAACGACCAAGTGAAATCGCCCGTGTCAGTACCCAGGCCGCCCAGTTCGACGACGCGAAGCTCGCGCTGAGGGTGAGCCAGAGTGAACCCGACTGAACGATTGGAGAGTCCGCAATCATCTCGCGACCGGTACCGAATAGTCGTAGTGTGCTGCTATGTCTCCGCTAGGTGAGGTTTGTGCTAATCGCAGGGCGATCATTGCCGCTCTACCTGGGCTGATCCTCGTGCCGGGGGTCGTCGCGGCATGTTCGTCCTCAGGATCGTCGCCCGCCGAGACCCAGGCGGGCGGGCAGTCCACGGAATCGTCCGCTGCCAAGGCAAGTGGTGTCCAAGTGCAGCAATCCGAGGTGCCGGTGGGCTCAGCGGTCATCGTTTCGGGGCCGCCCCCCTACGTGGTAGCGCAGCCAACGCAAGGGCAGTTCGTCGCGTTCTCTGCGGCGTGCACCCACCGAGGAACCACGGTTCGCGTCGGAAGCGGAACGACGCTGGACTGTCCGGCCCATGGCAGTCAGTTCAATGCCACCACCGGCGAGGTGCTGAAAGGCCCGGCCAGCCGGCCGCTGGAAGCTGTTCCGGTCACCGCCGCCAATGGAACGCTGACTATCGGGTAGCTCGCTCAGATCGTCACTTGTCGACGAGTCCGAGCTTGGTCATGATGGCGAGTTCGTCGCTGCTGCCCCGTCTTTCAACCCCGGGAGCGGTATTCGTGGCGGCATATACGCGGTTCGAGCTGTACAAGTTCATGACCAGCCGGATCGCGTGCGGTCAAGGCGCGGCACGACTCAAGGCACCGCTCCCCGGCGGGTTGATCGTCAGCAGTTCGCGCCTGGACGGAGTCGGGTGCGGCGTGTCACAGCCATTTCAGCAACTTCGTATTTGCGAGTTGCGTCTCGGTGAGATTCGGCAAAGTTCACCTTCGTCGGCTGGGCAGTCCCGTCTGCGGCAACAATATAAACACTCTCGCCATTGTGCTGGGCGGCGTCAGGTTCTTGCCTGTTGTCATATTTGAAGGCAACCTTCGCGCCGTCTCGATTGCCGACGGCATCCCGCAGGTTCGCGGTATTGGTGGCGGGCAGCAGGGGAGTGTCCTGAACATTACTGCCGAAGGCCGGCCAACCGGTGGTGGGGTCAGTGCCGGTGATCTGCCTCTTGTCTATCG
>JAOPWF010000282.1 GCA_025965815.1 Mycobacterium sp. | reverse complement strand
GCCTGGACAGTCCTCCTCGATGCTAGGTCCTCCCCCTGCCACGGTTGAATACGTCACAGTGACCTATCTACGCTGCCCTGCAGGACCAAAAGATCCTGCGCTCCAAGGTGTCTTGTGGCTCCTCATGGATCCGGGGTCGAGCTGCCACGCTGTTTCGGCCAGTTCGTCGGGGTCGAGTGTTCCCGCCGTCACCCCCCGCGGATAGATCGGGGCTGTCCAACATCGCCTTGTGGATGTCGCCGCGCTGAGCCGCGGTAGTCGTCGACAGTGGCACGTGCCTTGCCGGGGCAAACCAGCGCACGTAAGTGGCCTTCGAACCGCGCTTCCTGCCTAATCCGCGCCGGGCCTAGTATGGGGGTCGAATACCGGTCGGAACGGGGCGAGAAAATCATGACCAGTACAACTCACAACGAGCACGTCGACCATGACCACGTTCATGGGGAAGGGTGCGGGCATGTCGCGGTCCCGCACAATGACCATGTCGACTATGTGCACGACGGTCATCTTCATCGACCGCACGACAACCACTACGACGAATGCGAGTCGTCCGGCAGCCACGCGGTGCATGAGGGTCATGACCATGTTCACGGCGAAGGGTGCGGCCATGTGGCCGTCCCGCACGGTGCTCACGTCGACTACATCCACGATGGATGCCGGCACGCAGCTCACGACGAGCACTACGACGAGCACTGACGCGGACTCGATACGTCGGCCGTTTCCGCGCCGCCCCACCGCAGGGGCGCGAGCACGATGGCGGGAGCCGAGATCCCACACAGCCTAGGGCGGTCCAACGGCGATACGAACGGGCACCACTAAACCCGCACACCGGAGTACCCGAAGCGGTTAGGCGACAACGGAAGTAGCACTCAGCTCAGTGCGCTGCCTTTGCGCCACTGCTCCCACGCGACCGTCCAGTCGCCGTTCTGCACAATCTGCAGCGGCGGACCGCCGGTGTTGCGGACTTCGACGACGTCTCCGGGTTGGGAGAAGCCGAAGAACCACGTCGCGTTGTCGGCGTTGAGGTTCAGACAACCGTGTGACGTGTCGGTGTTGCCTTGGGCCCACACCGTGGCGTCGAGTTGGTGCAGGTAGATACCGTCGGTACTGATGCGGGTGGCGTATTTGATCGTTTCCCGGTATCCGAGGCGGGAATTGACCGGCAACCCGAAGGTCGAGGAGTCCATCACCACCGGGTTGGCCTTGTCCATCACGGTGTACACCCCCGGCGGGGTCCAGAACGACAGGGTTCGCCCACCGATTTGTTGGGTACCGCCCATCCCCATCGACGTCGGCATCGTGCGGATCAGCGCCCCGTTCTGATAGACGCTGATCTGTTTGGTGATGTCATCGGCAACGGACACGTGCGCATCACCGATGGTGAACGACACGTGGCTGTCCTCTTGGCCGTATAGCCCGCCGCCCAAGCCAGCGCCGTAGATGTTCGCCGCAGCGGTGACCGTAGTGCCGGGCGCGAAGTACTGCTCGGGACGCCAGTGCACATTCTGGTCGTCAACCCAGTACCACGATCCCTGTACTGCGGGAGACGTGGTCACGGTCAATCGACGTTCGGCAGCGGCGTGGTCGGTGATCGTTTCGTCGAAGTGCGCGACGATCACCGTGCCGACCCCATACTTGCCACCATCGTGCAATGCTTCGCCACCGGTGGTGTTCAGATACACCTTGGTCTGGTTGCTCGGCGTAAGGGTGGAAAAGGTCGCAACCTGAGTTGACGTAACGCCGCCGGTTCCGCGGCTGGTGGCGGTGATCGTGTAGCTGCGCCCGTAGCCGAGCGGAACCGCGGGCTTCCAGGCACTGTTGTCCGGCGTCATGATGCCGGCGATGGGCGTGCCCGCCTCGTTGACCATCTGGACATCGGTCAGCATTCCTGCGGCAGCCATGACCGACACCCGGCTCAACGGGTCCACATCGCGAGCATTGGGCCCCGGCGTGATGGTCACCACCGCCGGCGCCGGCGGGGGCGCGGCGGCATGACCAGGCACGGTCGTCCCGCAGCCGGAGGCGCATCGCAGCAGCAACGCGCTGCCGAATGCGCAAGACGCTGCGATCAGCACCAGAACAGCTGCGAGGCAAAGCGCACGGACATGGTGATTCACGGTCAAGGAGACATCTCCAGGGTCATTCGGCGAGGGGGCGGGCACTCCGCGGATGACGCTCCACCACTCCCGGCTCGGCGGTACGTCGCCGCGGCGAACAGCTGATGTCAACGCCGACCCAGCTTGTCAGGCAGCCTATCCAAGGAGCCAAATAACGTTTGAATGAGCCCTCAGCCTCCAGTGTCACGGCGGCGATTCCGATCCGGTGTCTGGGCGCCGGCCGTCATCTGGTTAGCACCGCGCCAACTGGGTAGTACCGAGATGCGGAGTTGTGAGCGGCCCGAGCAGGTCCCGGTGGTTCACTCCATCAGCTTCCGGGACGGTCCCGGAAGCCCCTTTCGCATTGTGTGCGTCGCAACCGCACGGCAGGGGTGACACCCATGGCCCTCAAGACCGACATCAGGGGCATGCGCCACGAGTACCCGGACTACTTCATAGTTGGACGCGAAAAGATTCGTGAGTTCGCCGACGCAGTAAAGGCCGACGACCCGGCGAGCCACGACGAGGCAGCCGCGATCGAACTCGGGTACGACGGCCTGGTCGCCCCGCTCACATTCCTGACGGTGTTCGCCGTGCTGGTGCAGAGGGACTTCTTCAGGGTCGTCGATGTCGGCATAGAGACCATGGAGATAGTGCAGGTCGACCAGAAGTTCGTCTACTTCAAGCCGGTGCTCGCCGGCGACAAGCTGTGGTGCCATTTTGACGTCGAGTCGGTGGACGAACGGTTTGGCGCCGACATCGTCGTCACGAAAAACACATGTATCAACGACAGGGGTGATCTGGTGATGGAGGCGTTCACCACGCTGATGGGCCGGCAGGTGGACCAAACGCGGTTCGCAAATACCTCCGCCCCTTGATCAGGCGGCAACCAGGGCACGCTCGCGGGCAGGCAGGTGCTTCTCTTGTGCAACCACTTCAGGTTCGGGCACCGGCAGTTCAAGCACTTCAGCAGAGGTCTCGACGTCAGCCGCGGGATCGGTCACGAGGCTCAGCTCGGCAGCAGCCGGCATCTCCTCGGCCGCCGCGCCGCCTGTATCCCTACTGCCGAGGGCAAGCACCGCCGCGACGGTGATGCCGCTGAGGCCCAGTCCATATGACGTAATGCTCTGAGGGACAGCTCTTTTCACTTGTTGTCGCCGAGACGTCAGGCGAAGGCGCTCTTGCCGTACCCAGCAGGCTTGTTGGAACCCTTCAGCAGAACTCCCAGCCCCGCGGACGTATCGGCAACGTTGGCGGCGACCGAATACGCCGACAATCTCCGCGATGAGTCTCGGGGCAACCGCCACAGCGGGGCCCCCACCAACAACGCCCGCGATGGGGGTCCCGCCCGTCAAAGCAACGGCGTAATTCGTCCGTTGAGCTAATCCGCGGGTTGCGGGCTTGCCGACACGAGGAGCCTTCTGAACGCAGCCGGCAATTGCGACATGAGGTCGTTGAACTCCTTCGGGTCGACCGCCTGCCGCAGCGTGAGGAGCACGGCACGCACGCCCGCAGCGGTCTCGGCTTCGTTGAGGCCGGTTCGTTTACTGACTCGCCGAATCAGCTCGGTCAGGTCGAATCGCTCTCTACCCTTGCCGTTCGAACGAATGGCGTCGGCCAGCGGTTCGGGTAGTTGTCGGGCCAGGTCTCGTATCTCGCCCTCATTCACGCGCAGTGCCAAGGTCTCGAGAGTGGCGCGGGTCAGGTCCGCCGCCTCCTCCTTGGACAACATGGTGCGTTCTGCGACTTCGAGGTAAAACGCCCGGGCATCCATCGGGTCACCATGCCCGTCCCGACCTCACCGCACACCAACCTGCGGTGCGTAAGCGTTGTCGTCAGACCTGCTCTGGCATGCGAACTGGCGCCGGCGCCCGAAGCGCCACCGACATCCGGGCATGCGGCGCAGCCCCGACAGGGGCGACGACACGAGGCAAACCTTGTGCTCGCAGGTCCAAGACCGTGGAGGTAGTCGCGCGGCAGCATGACAACGGACCACGAGATGACCCAGGAGGATGTCATGGCCCGAATACTGATCGTGCTCTCCGGCAGCGACCACTGGACCCTGTCCGACGGCACCCGCCATCCCACCGGTTATTGGGCGGAGGAGTTCGTGGAGCCGCACCGCGTCTTTCGAGGCGCCGGGGTGGACGTAGACATCGCCACTCCGGGCGGCGTCCGTCCGACGGTCGACGAGGTCAGCTTGTCGCCCGACCGTGCTGGTGGTGAAGAGCGCGCGGCAGACCTGCGCAGGTATATCGAATCGCTTTCAAATGAGTTGGCCGCGCCAATGTCGGTTGAGCTCGCTGCCGAGCACGACAGCGACTTCGACGTCGTCTTCATCCCCGGCGGTCACGGACCAATGGAAGACCTGCCGGATTGTCGACCACTGGGCCAGATCCTGACCGATCTGTACAACGCTGGACGAGTCGTCGCAGCGGTCTGTCATGGCCCCGCTGGGCTGCTGTCGGCGCGCCGCGAGGACGGCAACTGGCTGTTCGCCGGCCGACGGCTGACCAGTTTCACCAATGAGGAAGAGCGCCAAGCGGGCCTTGCTGATCGCGCCCCGTGGCTGCTGGAGACGCGACTGCGGGAAGAGGGAGCGGACTTCGATGAAGGGCCTCCCTGGGCCCCCCACGTGGTGGTGGATGGGCACCTGGTCACCGGCCAGAACCCGTCGTCCTCGCGCGCAGCGGCCGAACGCACGCTCGCTGTGCTCATGGCCGAACAGGGCCGGCCGTCATGATCCGCGTCCAGCCAACCTGTTTCGACTGACGAAGGAGCGGCAGATGCATGTTCGGTTCACGCTGATAACCCTCGACCCGGAACGGATCGACGATGCTGTGGCGTATCTCGAATCCGACGGACGCTCCCGCGTCGAGTCGGACGCCGGCAACCGCGGCATGTCGCTGCAGGTGTCTCCCGACCTGGCAGTTGCTGTCGTCGAATCGTTCTGGGTCTCGCACGACGCAATGCGAGAAAGTGAACACCTCGAGGCCGAGGTGCGGGACAAGGTGACCCACCTGGGCTTGGGCACCGCAGCGGTCGAGCGCTTCCGGCTGGCCAGCGTGTCGAAAATCGCGCGCGAACAGGCCGGAGCGGGTGTCCGTCTGACGTGGTTCGAGGCGGACCCGGCGTCCCTCGATGCCGCGATCGCCGGATACGAGGACACGGCCGTGCCATGGCTGACGGAGACGGATGGGTTCGTCAGTACAACGCTGTTGGTCGATCGCCGCTCGGGACGGCAGGTCAGTCAGACGGTCTGGCGAGATCTCGACGCCTTGGCCAAGAGCCGAAGTGCGGCCGCGGCGATCCGGGTGGACGCAGTCGCGGCCACCAACAGCACGGTGGTGGGGCTGGACGAGTACGGGCTGCTGTTTCGGTCGACTCGGACGGAATAGCGAGCCGTATCGTCTACAGCCCTGGTATGCCTATACCCGCCAGACTGCCTACACCGGGAAGCCCCGGTAACTGGGGCAGGTTCGAGAAGTCGCCGTTAGCAAACGAATTCACCATCGATGGGCAGTACATCGATATAGCGATGCTGGTGAACAGGCCCGCGATGGCCGGGGTCATGCCGGTGTTACCGGTGATGCTCGACGCGGCGGAGGCGAACGACCCGCCCGGTTGGACCAGCATGGGACAGATGGACTCCCCCAGCGCAACCGTGTTTCCCGGATCGTTGTAGTTGACGCCGGCGTTATTGAGAGCGGAGAGGAATGCATCTCCGACCGGATCTGCCTGCGCCGGCGCCGCCAACGTTGCGGCCGCAGTGGCGATGCCGACGGACACCGCCAGTACTCGAACTGCCCGTGGCAGTCCGCTCACTCCCGACATCGACGTGCCACAGTTTCTTCGTACGGTCATGTCCGGCTCCTCAGCTGATTCGGCGTGCGCTCAAAGCACTCAAGCCACTTGTGAAACACTGGTCTACAACAGTCACATTTACAACACGATGCGGTAAAGGTTCGAAACCTATGCGTTTACTATCCGCTCGCCTCGCCGTCTGCGTGCGACTCTCTTCAGTTTGGTTCCCTGCGTCGGGGCAAAACTCGACGTGGCGCCCGACGGCGCAGCATCTACGGATAAGTGTGTCGCCGAACTGCACGACGTCGTCGTCCGTGGGCCGGAGCCGATGTCTCCTATGAACACACAATCCGCCGTTTGGCTGGCTGCACGTAGCATCAGTGCCCGTGGCGGACGACCCCGACAGCTCGGAAGAGCCATTGCCGTGGTATCGCACATCGGCGGCGATTCTCTCCTCGGGTGTCGTCGGCCTCATCGCGGTCATTGCCCTCGTTTTCACCGTCGTACAGATGTCCGACCAGTGGAGCACTCCCGCGTCCACCCCAGTGCTTCCCCCCCCCACGACACTTCCGCACACGACGGTGGGCAGCGCCGAGATTCCCAGCACCAGCCCATCGAACAGCACGTACACGACCACCGTGTCGCTGTCGACGACCGACATCGGTCCGCCGCCAAGTCCTCCGCCTGGATCCGAGACGAGCACTCAGACCTCCACGAGCGGGTCCCCGACACAAACCGGGCCCACGGCCAGTACCACGAGGAACCGTCCGCGATTCAACGAGACTCGGACGCTCTACCCTCGACCCAACTGACACCGCGGCGGGGACCGCGCGTCGATGGCCGGAGGTGCCGCCCGCGTCTACGAGGCGAGCGTCCCGGTGTTCCGGCATTTCGCCGAGGATTACATCCTGGACGTCGACGGCGACGGCACCCTGTTCACGTGGAGGTTGCTATCGAGCCGAAGGGCGCATTCGCCCTGCCTGCCAAGGTGCTGAGCCCGGTGCTCAAGGCCGCATTCGGACGCATGGCCGCGGACGGGAAACGCTACTTCGCCAAACAGGCGTAATCCGCGGCCCGATACCCTCGCTGCTTGTGCTGGTATTGCTTCCGCCGTCGGAGACCAAGCGCGACGGCGGCGACGGACCTTCGCTGCGGCTCGATGCGCTGGACTGGCCCGACCTCGGATCGATGCGCGCCGCGCTGGTTGACGAGCTGGTGACGTTGGCCGCCGACCGCCCGGCCAGTCGGCGCGCGCTTGGCATCTCCCCCGCCCAGGACATCGAGATCGAGCGCAACGCCGCTCTACGGACCTCGCCGACAATGCCCGCCATCACCCGCTACACGGGTGTCCTCTACGACGCACTCGACGTCGGATCACTTCGCGGGGCGGCGGCCGCGCGTGCTGGAGCCCGGCTGGTCGTCGGCTCCGCGTTGTTCGGGCTGTTGCGCGCCGACGATCCCGTACCTGCCTACCGACTGTCGGCGTCCTCGGCACTCCCGGGCGGCCCGACACTGGCCGCACGCTGGAAGCCGCTGCTCGAACCGATTCTGGCCAAGATCGCAGCCGACGAGCTTGTGGTCGATATGCGCTCAGGGTCCTATGCGGCGCTCGGCAGGCTGCCCGGCGCGGTGCGGGTCGACGTGCTTGCCGAACGTCCCGATGGGCGGCGCACCGTGGTGAGCCATTTCAACAAAGCGCACAAAGGTCGACTGGCTCGGATCCTGGCCACGACGAGAGCGGAGCCGACGGAC
>JAOPWF010000280.1 GCA_025965815.1 Mycobacterium sp. | reverse complement strand
GGCGAGCAGGCGGCCTCGGTGCTGGCCACCGTCCGCGCCGACGCCCGTGAGGCGGCGGGCGAATCCTGGTCGCCGCAGGAGCAGGAGGAGTTCAAAGCGCCGATCCGCGCGCAGTACGAACATCAGGGCAACCCGTACTACTCGACAGCGCGGCTGTGGGACGACGGTGTGATTGATCCGGCTGACACCAGAACGGTTGTCGGACTTGCCCTCTCGATCGTCGGGCAGGCCCCTGTCGAGTCGGTCTCCTACGGCGTCTTCCGGATGTGAATGACATGACGTTCGATACCGTCCTGGTCGCCAACCGCGGTGAGATAGCCGTCCGCGTGATCCGCACGCTTCGCACCATGGGAATCCGCTCGGTTGCGGTCTACAGCGACGCAGACGCCGGCGCCCGCCACGTCGCTGAGGCGGATATCGCCGTCGCGATAGGCCCGGCACCGGCGCGACAGAGCTACCTCAACATCGAGGCGGTGGTCGACGCTGCCCGGCGCACCGGAGCCCAGGCCGTTCACCCCGGCTACGGGTTCCTCTCGGAGAACGCCGATTTCGCCGCCGCTCTGGAGGCCGCCGGCATCACGTTCATCGGGCCACCCGTCGCCGCCATCGGGACGATGGGCGACAAGATCACTGCGAAGGCCACCGTGTCGGCCTTCGGTGTGCCGGTGGTGCCCGGCATCGCCCGCCCCGGCCTGACTGACACCGAACTGATCGCCGCCGCCGACGAGATCGGCTACCCCGTACTGGTGAAGCCGTCGGCCGGTGGCGGCGGCAAGGGCATGCGGGTGGTCGAACAGGCATCGGAACTGGCCGCCGCGCTGGCAGGGGCGCGCCGCGAGTCCGCCGCGGCGTTCGGTGACGACACCCTGTTCCTGGAGCGGTATGTGTTGCGGCCCCGGCACATCGAGGTGCAGGTGCTCGCCGACCGCTACGGCAATGTCATCCACCTCGGCGAGCGGGAGTGCAGCTTGCAGCGTCGCCATCAGAAGGTCATCGAGGAGGCCCCGTCGCCGCTGCTGGACGCCGACACCCGCGCCCGCATCGGTGCCGCGGCCTGCGACACCGCGCGCAGCGTCGACTACACCGGGGCCGGCACCGTGGAGTTCATCGTGTCCGCGGATCGGCCCGACGAGTTCTTCTTTCTGGAGATGAACACCCGGCTGCAGGTTGAGCACCCGGTCACCGAGATGGTCACCGGGTGGGACCTCGTCGAGTGGCAGGTCCGCGTCGCCGCGGGGGAGAAGCTGCCCGTCACGCAGAACGACATCGTGCTGACCGGCCACGCCATCGAGGCCCGGGTCTACGCCGAGGATCCGGGTCGTGGCTTCCTGCCGACGGGCGGGGACGTGTTGGACGTGGTGGAGCCGTCTGGCCCGCACGTCCGGGTCGACTCCGGGCTCGCCGCGGGGATGGTCGTCGGCAGCGAATACGACCCCATGCTGGCCAAGGTCATCGCCCACGCTGACGACCGTCCGGCCGCGCTGCGCACCCTGGAACGCGCCCTGGCGGACACCGCCGTCCTCGGCGTCGTCACCAACATCGAGTTCGCCCGCTTCCTGCTGGCCGACCCCGATGTCGTCGCCGGCCGCCTCGACACCGGCCTGCTGGACCGCCGGGTCGCCGACTTCACGCCCGCCGTACCCGGTGACGAGCAGTTGATCGCCGCCGCGGCCTACCGGTGGCTGCGGAGCTGGCCCGCGCCCGGCGCTGATCTGTGGGCGGTGCCGTCCGGCTGGCGGCTCGGGTCGCCTGCTGTGACCAGCATCCGGCTGCATGCCGGAGCCGCGGCGGCCGGCGACATCCAGCGCGGAGCCGCGGCGGCCGGCGACATTGGGCACCGCGATCGGACCGATCATGTCCGCATCACCGGCACCCCCGGCGCCGCGACGGCCGCCGTCGAGGATGGCGAACCGCGTTCGCTCACCGTCACTCTGGACGAACACCGACTGGTGGTGACCCTGGACGGGCTGCGCACGGAATACGCCGCCGCGTCGGCGAACGGGCGGATCTGGCTGGCAGGTGGCGGTACCGCGGTGTTCGACGAACTGCGGGAGGCGCCCGTGCGCCCGGATGCCGAGCACAGCGGCGACGCGGAGCTGACCAGTCCGATGCCGGGTTCGGTCGTCGCGGTCGGCGTGGGCGACGGAGCGCAGGTGAGTGCCGGCACCGTAGTCGTCGCGGTCGAGGCGATGAAGATGGAGCATTCGCTCTCCGCACCCGTCGACGGCGTCGTCGAACTGCTTGTCGCCGTCGGCGACCAGGTCAAGGTGGGCCAGTTGCTGGCCCGGATCACCGCAACTGAGAAAGAAGAAGCCGATGAGTGACTTTCTTGCTACCGGCATGCTGCCCGACCATTACGAACAGCTCGCCAAGACGGTGCGGGACTTCGCGCGCAGCGTGGTCGCTCCGGTGGCCGCCAAGCACGACGCCGAGCACTCGTTCCCTTACGATGTGGTGTCGGGCATGGGTGATATGGGCCTGTTCGGGCTGCCGTTCCCCGAGGAGTACGGCGGCATGGGCGGCGACTATTTCGCACTCTGCCTCGCGCTGGAAGAGCTTGGCCGCGTTGATCAGAGCGTGGCGGTGACGCTGGAAGCCGGTGTCTCGCTGGGCGCGATGCCCGTGTACCGCTTCGGCAGCGAGGAGCAGAAGCAGGAGTGGTTGCCGCAGTTGACCAGTGGCCGCGCGCTCGCCGCGTTCGGACTCACCGAGCCCGGCGGCGGTAGTGACGCGGGCGCCACCAGGACCACCGCGCGCCTCGACGACGGGCACTGGGTGATCAACGGCAGCAAGCAATTCATCACCAACTCCGGCACCGATATCACCAAGCTGGTCGCCGTCACCGCCATCACCGCCGAACATGGCAACGACAAGCAGGGCGGGCGGGAGATCTCGTCCATTCTGGTGCCGGTCCCCACCGAGGGGTTCATCGCCGGGCCGGCCTACAACAAGGTTGGTTGGAATGCGTCGGACACCCACCCACTGACGTTCGACGACGTGCGGGTACCGGAACAGAACCTGCTCGGCCAGCGCGGCCGTGGGTACAGTAACTTCCTGCGCATTCTCGACGAAGGCCGCATCGCCATCGCGGCGCTGTCGGTGGGCGCGGCGCAGGGCTGCGTGGACGAGAGCCTCAAGTATGCCCACGAGCGGGAGGCCGTCGGTCAGGCCATCGGGACGTACCAGGCCATCGCCTTCAAGATCGCCAGGATGGAGGCCCGCGCGCACGCCGCCCGCACGGCGTACTACGACGCCGCCGCGCTGATGCTCAGTGGGAAGCCGTTCAAGAAGGAAGCGGCCATCGCCAAGCTGGTGGCCAGTGAGGCGGCCATGGACAACGCCAGGGATGCCACCCAGATCCACGGCGGCTACGGCTTCATGAACGAGTACACCGTCGCGCGGCACTACCGGGACAGCAAGATCCTGGAGATCGGTGAGGGCACCAGCGAGGTCCAACTGATGGTTGTCGCAAGGCAATTGGGTCTGTGACGGGCCCCGGCGAGCCCACCAAGGTCGTCGTCCAGCGTGGCCTGTGGTTCGAGGAGTTCGAACCCGGAGTGCTCTACCTGCACCGGCCCGGCAGGACCATCACCGAGGCAGACAATGTCCTGTTCACCACGCTGACGATGAACACCCAGGCGTTGCACCTGGACGCGGCGTTCTCCGCGGCGCAGCCGCCGTTTCATCAGCGCCTGGTCAATTCAATGTTCACGCTGTCCACCCTCGTCGGATTGTCGGTGGCCCAACTCACCCAGGGCACGATTGTCGGCAACCTGGGTTTCACCGACGCCCGCTTTCCCAGGCCGTTGTTCCACGGAGACACCATGTATGCCGAGACCGTGGTGACCGAGAAGCGGGAGTCCAAGAGCCGCCCGGGTGAAGGTATCGTCACGTTCGCCCATACCGCGCGCAACCAGAATGGCGACGTCGTCGCCACCGCGACCCGGAAGACGATGGTGCTCAAGCGCCCCGAAAGTGAGTCGACCCACTGATGACGCTGGAACCTCCCGGGCCCGCATGGTTGTTCTGTCCCGCCGATCGGCCCGAGCGGTTCGCCAAGGCGGCTGCGGCAGCCGATGTCGTCATCCTGGACCTGGAGGACGGCGTCGCGGCCGCGGACAGGAACGCCGCCCGCCATGCGTTGCTGAGTACGCCACTGGATCCGGCACGCACCGTCGTGCGGATCAATGCCGGCGGCACGCCCGATCATCAGCTGGACTTGCAGACGGTGTCGCGCACTTCCTACACGACCGTGATGCTGCCGAAGTCCGAGTCGGGGGAGCAGGTGTCCGCTCTGGCTCCGCTGGATGTCATCGTGTTGATCGAATCCCCGCTCGGCGCGCTCAACGTCGTCGATGCGGCGCGGGCGGGGAACGCCATCGCCGTGATGTGGGGATCGGAAGATCTCTTCGCTGCACTCGGCGGCACGGCCAACCTGCGCGCGGACGGTAGCTTCCGCGACGTCGTCCAGCACGTCCGGTCACAGTCACTGTTGGCGGCGAAGGCGCATCGCCGGTTGGCGTTGGACTCGGTGTACCTCGACATTGCCGACCTCGACGGTTTGCGGAGAGAAACCGACGACTCGGTGGCCGTCGGCTTCGACGCAAAGGTTGCTATCCATCCCAGCCAGCTCGCCGTGATCCGCAGCGCCTATGCCCCGACGGCCGAACAGGTCGCATGGGCTGGCCAAGTGCTGGCTGCGGCGTCGACGCGGCGAGGGGTGTTTGCGTTTGACGGCACGATGGTTGACGCCCCCGTCTTGCGACGCGCCGAGAAGATCCTGCGGCTGGCGAAGCGCGACGGACCCTCGTAGGCTTTTGCTCAGGCAACAATAAAAGAGGGCCAATCGGTCAGCGGACCGCATTGGACATGATGTTTTCAGCGTGTGTCAATGCCGGCCGCCGCACCCCGACTCAAGGAGGGGACTTGACCACGACGCCTACGGCCATTCAGGAGCCGATCGCGCTCATCGGTGCCGATGGGACTGCCACCGCCGAAGATCGTTACAGCCGCGACCTGCCTGAAGAGACGTTGTGCTGGATCTACGAAATGATGGTCGTCACCCGTGACCTGGACGGAGAGTTCGTCAACCTCCAGCGCCAGGGTGAGTTGGCACTGTTCCCGTCCTGCCGGGGCCAGGAAGCGGCGCAGGTTGGCGCGGCAGCCTGCCTGCGGAAGACCGACTGGCTGTTTCCCCAGTACCGCGAGCTTGGAGTTTTCCTCCTTCGGGGTATCTCGCCGAGCAATGTCGGGCTGGCCTGGCGCGGGACATGGCACGGCGGCCTGGAGTTCACCAAGAAGTGCTGTGCACCGATGTCGATCCCCATCGCCACGCATGCCCTGCACGCGGTTGGTGCGGCGATGGCCGCTCAGCGACTCCGCGAGGATTCGGTCACGGTGGCGTTCATCGGTGATGGAGCCACCAGCGAGGGAGACACCCACGAAGCCATGAACTTCGCGGCGGTGTTCAAGGCACCCTGCATCTTCTACATCCAGAACAACCAGTGGGCAATTTCCATGCCAGTCAGCAGGCAACTCGCCGCACCGTCCATCGCCCACAAGGCAATCGGCTACGGGATGCCCGGCGTCAGGGTCGACGGAAACGATCCGCTTGCCTGCTACGCGGTGATGGCCGAGGCCGCCCAGCGGGCACGTGGCGGCGGTGGACCCACCCTTGTCGAGGCAGTGACCTATCGACTCGGTCCGCACACCACATCGGACGACCCGACTCGCTACCGCACCCAACAGGAGGTGGATCACTGGGCGGCGCTCGATCCCATTCCGCGTTACCGCGCGTACCTGCAGAACCTCGGGTACTGGAGCGAGCGGATCGAAGAGCGGGTGGCGGCGCGGTCCAAGCGTCTCCGCGGCGAGCTGCGGGATGCCCTGTTCGGCGCCCCGGATATCGATGTCACCGAGGTGTTCGACCACGTGTACGCCGACATCACCCCGAGTCTGGCCGACCAGCGTCAGCAGCTCGTGGCCGAACTGGCGAAGGATGTATGAAGTGACCGAAATCGTTGATCGCCTTTCGATCCCGGCTTCGACGGCTCAGCGCCCACAACCGGGTGCGGCCATGACGATGGTCGAGGCAATCAATTGCGCACTGCACGACGCCATGGCCGACGACGAACGCGTCCTCGTGTTCGGTGAGGACGTCGCCGCAGAGGGCGGTGTATTCAGGGTGACCGAAGGATTAGCCGAGAAGTTCGGCGGGGAGCGGTGCTTCGACACGCCACTGGCCGAGTCGGCGATAATCGGCATCTCGGTCGGACTGGCTCTGCGCGGATTCGTGCCAGTGCCGGAAATCCAGTTCGACGGATTCTCCTACCCCGCGTTCGACCAGCTGGTCAGCCACCTGGCGAAATACCGGTTTCGCACGCGTGGCGAGGTCGGCATGCCTGTCACCGTGCGCATACCTTCGTTCGGGGGAATCGGTGCGGCCGAACACCATTCGGAGTCCACCGAAACGTACTGGGTCCATACCGCCGGCATCAAGGTGGTGGTACCGGCAACGCCGACGGACGCGTACTGGTTGCTGCGACACTCCATCGCCAGCCCTGATCCGGTGATCTACCTGGAGCCGAAGCGGCGCTATTGGGGACGTGAGGTCGTCGATACAACGACTGTGGGGCCGCCAATCGGACAAGCGACGGTTCGGCGGATCGGAGATGACATCACCGTGCTGACCTACGGTGGTTTGGTCGGCACGGCTCTGAGTGCGGCCGATACCGCCGCTGCGGAACACGGGTGGAGCCTCGAGGTCGTCGACCTGCGCTCGCTGAGTCCGCTGGACTTCGACACCGTCGCTGCCTCTGTCCGTAAGACCGGACGGTGCGTAGTAATGCACGAGGGTCCGCGGACCCTGGGATTCGGGGCCGAACTGGCCGCGCGAATTCAGGAAGAGATGTTCTACGAGTTGGAGTCACCGGTATTGCGCGCCACCGGCTTCGACACCCCCTACCCGCCGGCGCGTCTGGAGAAGCTCTGGCTACCTGGGCCGGATCGGCTGCTGGACATGGTTGAGCGCGCGCTGGAGCAACCATGAGCGCCGAGGATGTAAAGCCTTTCCTGGTACCCGATTTGGGCGAGGGCCTCGAAGAGGCGACGGTGGCCTGCTGGAACGTCAAGGTGGGCGACGATGTCGAGTTGAATCAGACGTTGTGCTCGCTTGAGACCGCCAAGGCCGAAGTCGAGATTCCGAGCCCGTATGCGGGCCGCATCGTGGAGTTGCGCGGCGCCGAAGGCGACGTGCTCGAAGTGGGTTCGGTGCTCGTTCGCATCGACACCGGACCCGATCCGGCGGTGACGGCACCCGCGCCGCATGGTGAGGCGCAGAACGGGTCCGGGCCGGATTCAGCAGAATCGAACGGCAGCCACGGCGCGCGGACCGCGGTGCTGGTCGGGTACGGGGCGGACGACGGTATCGACACCAGCCGCCGGTCGGGACGCGGGCCGTCGTCCGATGCGCCCGGCGCCCGGCCCCGGGCGGCGCCACCGGTGCGCAAACTCGCTGCCGAGCTACTCGTGGACCTGGCCGATCTGCAGCCCGGGTCGGGGCGTGGCGGCGTGATCACCCGCGAGGACGTACTTGCCGCCGCCGGTCCGGCCCGCGGTGATGTGGTGGACCCGAAGCCGGGCCGCGGCTACGACGTGATCCCGGTGCGACGGGTACAGGCGCGGATGGCGGAGCGGATGACCCTGTCCCGCAGCGCGATCCCCGATTCGCACGCGAGCGTGCAGGTCGACTGCACCAGTCTGCTGGACTTGCGAGACCGGTTCCGTGGCGCGGCGGGCGAAAACGGTAAGCATGTGACACCGTTCGTGCTGGCCTTGCGGCTGCTCATCGTCGCTCTGACGCACAACAAGGTGTTCAATTCGACCTGGGTCGAGTCGGCCAGCGGTCCCCAAGTGCACGCCCATAGATCCGTGCATCTCGGCTTCGGCGTGGCCACCCAGCGTGGGCTGTTGGTGCCGGTGGTGACCGACGCGCAGGACAGGACAACGCTCGAGTTGGCAGCCCGCGTAGCGGAATTGATCCGCGGCGCCCGGGAGGGCAGCTTGAAGCCCACCGAATTACAGGGCTCCACCTTTACGGTTTCGAACTTCGGCGCGCTCGGGCTCGACGAAGGGGTGCCGGTGATCAACTATCCGGAGGCGGCGATCCTCGGGATGGGTTCACTGAAGCCGCGCGCCGTAGTGGTCGACGACAACGTGGTCATCCGGCCGATGATGACGTTGACCTGTGCGTTCGACCACCGCATTGCTGACGGCGCGCAGGTCGCCAACTTTCTCGGCGAGACGCGTGAGCTCATCGAGTCACCGGAGATGGCCCTCCTCGACCTGTAGAGCGCATCGAGCGAGTCCCGGATTGCCCGTACGGTCGTGGGTATAGCGGGATCGGCGCGGTAGAGCGGACAGGCTGGAGCCCCGTCGACGAGCCGGTCGCGTGGTTCTACGACCAGCCGTGGACGATCCCGTTTCTGCGTCGCTGACCAGTCCGCCTGCGGGTTACTTTCGTTGCGCGGCGGCCAATCGGGCCGCGAACTCCGGGGACTGGATCGACTGCGCCTGCGGGCCTAGTTCGGTGCGCTTGGCGAGGTCGTGCTGGTCGGTGTCGACGGAGCCCGGATTGGCGGTGGCACGCATGGTGGCCTTGGTGGCGACGACGATCTCGCGGGGCGCCGACGCCGGGCCCTTGGCGAGTTCCAGCGCGGCGGACACTGGGTCGTCGGCAACGGTCAGGGCCAGCCCGTATCGCACGGCGGCCTCGGCGTCGAACCGCATGCCGAACAACAGGGCTGCCCGCGCGACCTGGGGTCCGACTCCTCGGTGCAACATCCAGGTTGCGCCGCCACCCGGATGTAGCCCCAGCTTCTGGAAGCGAGGATCGAACATCGCTGCGGGACCGGCGATCCGGACGTCGGCGGCCAGCGCCAAGTTCAGTCCGGCGCCGACGGCCGCACCGTTGACGGCGGCAATGGTGGGCAATGTGCAGTTACCCACGGCCATGAACCCGTCGTACAGGCGGAGCAGACCCTCCTCGGCGGCGGCGCCAAGTGCGCTCAGATCAGCGCCCGCACAGAACGCCTTGCCCGCCCCCGTGATGACCACGGCGTGCACATCGGGATCCGTCTCCGCCCGTTCGACGGCCTCGCGCAGACCCACGGACATGGCGTCGGTTACCGCGTTGCGCCGATCAGGGTCATTGACGGTGATGAGTGCGACGTGGTCGATCACGTTGTACAGAACGAGACCGGATTCGGGTTGCGACACAGGGTCCTCCGTTGGATCGCGGGTGAGGCCACCCGTCGGCGAGACAAGAGTAGACAACGCTGCCGGCGCCCCTGCCGACCGATGCCCGCCGCTCACCGCTCGGACCGGCGTACGTCGCCGAGCGGGGTTGCTGGGCAGCGAATCATGCAGACTCTGGTGCCGTGACCGCGCTCGAGGCGCTGATCCTGGGCATCTCCAGCTCCATCAATCAGGGCCTGGTCGGCGTGGGTGCGGGGGTCGCCGGCGCCGCGACGGCGGTCACCCAGTTGGCCAACCTCGCGGCGCTGACCGGTGCGGGGATCAACACCACACTGGCCACTGACCTCGGGATTCGCAATCGCGCCTACTGGACAGTTCTGGGCAACACTCTTTTGGTCCTGTGCCACAACGGCATCAGCCACGAGCGCTATTCCAGCACTAACGGGCAATTCTCGGCGATTCTCGTTATGTGCGATGAATAAACGATGGATCGACCTAGGGTGCTTGGGTGACTGATCCAGCTCCGGACCCGACTGATCCGACTCCGGACCACCCAGAGGAACTGCAACAGTGGATTGAAGCCTGCCCGGTTGGGAACGGCCGTGGGCGCGGGGTTGACCGCTGCCCTTCGGCCCCGCCAGTCGGGCCGTCACTGTGCTGGGTGGCGGGCCGACTCATCTTCGTTCAGCGATCCCTCAGCGGCTGGCTTTTACCGTGTTCGTGTGCCTGACACACCGCTAACCACGGAACCAACCCCGGATATCCCGGATATCTGGGACATCCCC
>JAOPWF010000204.1 GCA_025965815.1 Mycobacterium sp. | reverse complement strand
TCCGGACTGCAGCGACGCTGGGTGGCGGCCAGCGAGCGCGGCGGCCCGGCCGGCGCGCAGGCCGACCGCGACCTCGACGCGGTGACCGCCCTGTTCGACATCGCCGAGCAGTACGTGTCCCGCACCGCGGGTGCGTCGTTGCCCGGCCTGATCGACCACGTCGTCGCGCTGCAGCTGCACACCGCGGCGCGGGACCGGCGGGAGCGGCCGGACGCGGTCGCCGTGCTGAGCGCGCACGCGGCACTCGGGCGGGAATGGGACGTCGTCGTCATCGCCGGGTTGCAGGAAGGCTTGTGGCCCAACACCGTTCCCCGCGGCGGCGTGCTCGGCACCCAGCAGCTTGTCGACGTACTCGATGGCGTCGCCGTCCCGGCCGAGTCGACGGCGGTCTCCAGCCGGGCGCCGCTGCTGGCTGAGGAGCGCCGGCTGCTCGTCGCGGCGCTGGGCCGGGCGCGCAACCGCGTACTCGTCACCGCGGTGGACAGCGACAGCGGCGACGAGGCCATGCTGCCGTCGGCGTTCTTCCACGAGCTGGCGCCGCTGAGCACCGACGGCCCCGACGACGCCGAAGCGGCGCAACCGCTGCGCGCACCGCGGGTGCTCGCGGCAGCGCCGCTGGTCGGTAGGCTGCGCGCGGTGCTGTCTGCGCCGGCGGACGCCGTCGACGACGAGACACGTGCCTGTGCCGCAATGCAATTGGCCCGGCTCGCGCACGCCGGTGTGCCGGGCGCCGATCCCGCCCAGTGGTACGGAATGATCCCGGTGAGCACCGAGGAGCCGCTGCGGCCGGCAGATGACGCCGCCGATCGCGTCGTGACGCTGTCGCCGTCGACCGTGCAGACCCTCAACGACTGCCCGCTGCGCTGGCTGCTGGAGCGTCACGGCGCATCCGACGGTCGCGATGTGCGCTCGGCGATCGGCTCGGTGCTGCACGCGCTGGTCGCCGACCCGTCCATGACCGAAACCCAGGTGATCGGTGAACTCGACAAGATCTGGGACCAGCTGCCGTTCGAATCGAAGTGGTACTCGGACAACGAGCTTGCCCGCCACCGCGCGATGCTGTCTACCTTCGCGCAGTGGCGTGCACAGACCCGTCATGAACTCACCGAGGTCGGCACGGAGATCGACGTCGACGGCGTGGTGGGCCGGGCCGACGGCGACGTGCCGGGTGTGCGGGTGCGGGGCCGCATCGACCGGCTCGAGCGCGACGGCGCCGGGCGGTTGGTGGTGGTGGACATCAAGACCGGCACGAGCCCGGTCACCAAGGACGACGCGCAGCGGCACACGCAGTTGGCGCTGTATCAGTTGGCCGTTGCCGAGGGTCTGTTCCCGCACGGCGATCAGCCCGGCGGCGCCCGCCTGGTCTACCTCGGCAAGCCGGGCGCAGCCGGCGCCACCGAGCGCGAGCAGGATGCGCTGACACCCGAGGCGCGCGAGGAGTGGCGGGCGCTGGTGCAGAACGCGGCCGCCGCCACCCGGGGCCCGCAGTTCATCGCCCGCATCAACGACAGTTGCACCCACTGCCCGGTACGGCAGAGCTGCCCGGCGCAGGCCGCGGCCAATGGATCGGGGCGGCCGTGAGGCCCCGGTACAGCCCGGCCGAGCTCGCGGCCGCTCTCGGGCTGTTCCCGCCGACCGACGAGCAGGCGGCGGTGATCGGCGCGCCGCCGGGACCGCTGGTGGTGATCGCCGGCGCCGGAGCGGGCAAGACCGAGACCATGGCGGCCCGGGTGGTGTGGCTGGTCGCCAACGGGTACGCCGACCCCGGCCAGGTGCTCGGCCTGACCTTCACCCGCAAGGCCGCTGGGCAGCTGCTGCGCCGGGTGCGCTCCCGGCTGGCCCGGCTGTCGGGTGCCGGCCTGGCGCCGGTGAACACCGATAGCGGAGAGGTCACCGTCAGCACGTACCACGCCTTCGCCGGTGCGTTGCTGCGCGAACAGGGACTGCTGTCCCCCGCAAGCGGGAGGGGCCCCCAGCCGGTCGAGCCCGACGCCCGACTGCTCAGCGAGACCGAGTTGTGGCAGTTGGCGTTTCGGGTCGTGAGCGACTATCCCGGCGAGCTGCGCACCGACAGGACGCCCTCCGCGGTGACCGCGATGGTGTTGCGGCTGTCCGGTCAGCTGGCGGAGCACCTGGTCGACACCGAGCAGCTGCTCGACACCCACGTCGAACTCGAGCGGCTGGTGCACACCCTGCCCGCGGGTCCGTACCAGCGCGACCGCGGCCCGAGCCAATGGTTGCTGCGGATGCTGGCCACCCAGACCGAGCGCACCGAACTCGTGCCGCTCATCGACGCGCTGCATCAGCGTCTACGCGCCGAGAAGGCCATGGACTTCGGCATGCAGATGGCGTTGGCCGCCCGGCTGGCATCGGCGTACCCGCAGGTGGGGGAGCAGTTGCGGCGGCGCTACCGGGTGGTGCTGCTCGACGAGTATCAGGACACCGGCCACGCGCAACGCGTCGCGTTGTCGGCGCTGTTCGGCGGCGGGGTGGACGACGGGTTGGCGCTGACCGCCGTCGGGGATCCAATCCAGTCCATCTACGGCTGGCGGGGTGCGTCGGCCACCAACCTGCCTCGGTTCACTACCGACTTCTCGCTGTCCGACGGTACCCCGGCGCCCACGCTGGAACTGCGGACCAGCTGGCGAAACCCGCCACGCGCGCTGTACGTGGCCAACGCGGTGTCCGCGGAGGCACGACGCCGGTCGGTCGCGGTGCGGGAACTGCGGCCGCGGCCGGGCGCCGAGCCGGGCACGATCCGCTGCGCGCTGCTGTCCGACGTCACCGTCGAACGGGAGTGGGTGGCAGACCATCTCGCTGCGCGCTATCACGGGGCGCGTGCCGGCGGGGCGGCACCGCCCACCGCAGCGGTGTTGGTGCGGCGCAACGCCGACGCCGCGCCGATGGCCGAGGCGCTCACCGCGCGCGGGGTACCTGTCGAGGTCGTCGGACTGGCCGGTCTGCTGGCGGTCACCGAGGTGGCCGACGTGGTGGCGATGCTGCGGCTGGTGGTGGATCCGCAGGCTGGCGCCGCCGCGATGCGGGTGCTCACCGGCCCACGCTGGCGGCTCGGCGGCCGGGACATCGCCGCGCTGTGGCGCCGCGCGGTCGAACTCGACGGCGGCGCACGGATGCCGTCGGCCGCTATGACGACCGACCAGATCGCCGCTCTCGCCGCCCCGGATGCCGATGCCCCATGTCTGGCCGACGCGATCTGTGATCCCGGTACGGCGGCTGCCTATTCACCGGAGGGCTACCGCCGCGTCGTCGCGTTGGGTCGTGAATTGACCGGACTGCGGGGGCATCTCGGCCATCCGCTGCCGGATCTGCTCGCCGAGATCCGCCGCGTGCTCGGTGTCGACATTGAGGTGCGAGCGGCTCGGTCCATCACAGCCGGCTGGGCCGGCACCGAACATCTCGACGCATTCGCCGACGTGGTGGCCGGTTACGCCGAACGCTTCCCGAATTCACCGCAGGGCCTGCTCGGCTTCCTCGACGTCGCGGCGGACGTGGAGAACGGTTTGGCGCCCGCCGAGATCACCGTCGCCCACGACCGGGTGCAGATCCTGACGGTGCACGCCGCCAAGGGTCTGGAGTGGCAGGTGGTCGCGGTGCCGCACCTGTCCGCGCGGGTATTCCCGTCCACGGCGTCAACGAGGACATGGCTCACCGACGCCGCCGACCTGCCGCCGTTGCTGCGCGGTGACCGCGCCACCGTCGGCCAGTTCGGTGTGCCGGTGCTGGACACGTCCGACGTGAACGACCGCAAGCGGCTGTCCGACACGATCGCCGATCACAAGCGCACCCTGGACCTTCGCCGCATCGACGAGGAACGCCGGCTGCTATACGTAGCCATCACCCGCGCCGAGGACACCCTATTGCTGTCCGGGCACCACTGGGGTGCCGCCGAGAGCAAGCCACGCGGGCCCTCGGAGTTCCTGTGCGAGCTCCGGGACATCATAGAGTCCTCGGCGGCCGGGGGCGACCCGTGTGGCGTTGTCGAGCACTGGACGCCGTCACCCGCTGACGGCGATCCGAACCCGTTGCGGGACAGGACTGTCGAAGCGATGTGGCCCGTCGACCCGTTGGCTGAGCGCCGCGATGACGCCGAACGGGCGGCTGCTCTCGTCGCCGGGGCGATGCGGACAAAACACGTAGTCGACGGCGCGGACGTCGAAGGGTGGGCCGCCGACGTCGATGCGCTCCTCGCCGAACGAAACCGCGACGCCGCGCCGGCCGAGGTGGTGCCACCCGGTCAGCTGTCTGTGAGCGCGTTGGTGGAGTTCGGCCGCGATCCGGTGGCGGCGGCGCAGCGACTGCGACGACGGCTGCCGACGCGCCCCGACCCGCATGCCCTGCTGGGCACGGCGTTTCACGACTGGGTGCAGCGGTTCTACGGCGCCGAGCGGCTCTTCGACCTCGACGACCTGCCCGGAGCGGTGGACGACGCCCAATCCGAGGGTGACGGGCTGGCCGAACTGCAGGAGGCGTTCGCCGCGTCGCCGTGGGCGGTCCGGACACCGGTCGACGTCGAGGTTCCGTTCGAGATGGCCGTCGGCGACACGATTGTGCGAGGACGCATCGACGCCGTCTTCGCCGACGCCGACGGCGGCGCCACGGTGGTGGACTGGAAGACCGGTGAACCACCGAACACACCGGAGGCCAAGCGGACCGCCGCCGTTCAGCTCGCGGTGTACCGGCTGGCGTGGGCCGCGCTGCAGGGCTGCCCGGAATCGTCGGTCCGGGCGGCGTTCCACTACGTGCGCACCGGTCAGACGGTCACTCCGAACACGTTGCCCGCACCCGACGACCTGCTCGCACTCGTCCCGCAAGCGGGTGGGGGTCCCTCCCTCTTGCGGGGGCGTGCCCTCAGCCCGCGCGACCGTCCCAACCGGCCTAAGGGGCGTTGCGACGCACCTTCAGTGCCTCCGTGATCATCGGGATCTGCAGCGGCAGACGGGCAATCGCGCCGACTCGCATCGGCCACGGCTTGCCCCACCACAGCCGCACCATGTTGACGTTGGCCGGAAACACCGAAAGGAACAGGGCGATCGCCGCGAGCGCACCGAGACGCCGGGTGCGAGGCGTCAAGAGCAGCGCGCCGGTCGCCACCTCGGCCACACCCGAGGCGTACGTGTAAAAGCGCGCGCTGCCCGGGAGCTCGGCGGGCACAATGTCGTCGAACGGCTTGGGCACCGCGAAGTGCGAGACGCCCATGAACACCAGGATTCCCCCCATGCGATAGGCGGGTAGCTGGCTGGCGTTGCGCTGAACTTCTGGTGTTGTGGTCGTCATGATTACATTGTGTCGTGCGCACCGGGCGGCAGAGCGAAGTTACGCGGTGAACCGATGACGGGCCCTTGTGGCCTCAGGTAGGTTACGGCGGCGGCTCGCGGAGTCCGAGGAGAGGCTGACCGACCAGCCCGACCATGCGCTGGTCGGGGTGCTGCAGATTCCCGAGACGCATGACAGCCCGGCCCAGAAAATCTGGCGGCGGGTCGGCTACGCAATGCTGGCGCTGTTCTCCGCCGTTTTGATCGTGTACCTGGACCGCGACGGCTACCGCGATGTCCAGGGCGACCAACTGTCGTTCCTGGACTGCCTGTACTACGCGACGGTGTCGCTGTCGACGACGGGCTACGGCGACATCACCCCCTTCACCGAGTCCGCGCGTCTGATCAACGTCCTGTTGATCACACCACTGCGGATCGCGTTCCTGATCGTCTTGGTCGGCACCACGGTCGAAACGCTCACCAAAGAGTCCCGACAGGCACTGAAGATCCAGCGCTGGAGGAGCAAAGTGCGCAACCACACCATCGTCATCGGCTACGGCACCAAGGGAAAGACAGCGGTGGCGGCCATGCTCGGCGACGGTGTGACCCCGTCGGACATCGTTGTCGTCGACACCGACCACTCGGCGCTTGACAGCGCCTCCGGGAAGGGACTGGTCACCGTGCACGGCAACGCGACCAAGTCGGAGGTACTGCGGCTGGCCGGAGCCCAGCACGCCTCGTCGATCGTGGTGGCCACCAACGACGACGCCAACGCGGTCCTGGTCACGCTGACCGCACGCGAGATAAACCCGAAGGCCAAAATCGTCGCATCGATCCGCGAGGCCGAGAACCAGCACCTGCTGCGGCAGTCTGGTGCGGATTCGGTGGTGGTGTCCTCCGAGACCGCGGGTCGTCTGCTGGGCATCGCGACCACCACGCCGAGCGTGGTCGAGATGATCGAGGACCTGCTGACACCCGAGGCCGGCTTCGCGATCGCCGAGCGTGAGGTGGAACCCAAAGAGATCGGCGGCTCCCCGCGGCACCTGCCCGACATCGTCCTCGGCGTGGTCCGCAACGGTCAGCTGCTGCGCGTCGACGACCCGGAAGTCGACGCCATCGAACCCGGCGACCGGCTGCTCTACATCCGCAGGGCGGAAAGCTGACCATGGCCGACTTTCAGCTGCGCAATGTTCCACTGCTGTCCCGCATCGGTGCCGACCGCGCCGACGCGCTCCGCACCGATATCGATGCGGCCACCGCAGGCTGGTCCGAAGCCGCGCTGCTGCGGGTGGATTCCCGCAATCAGGTGCTGATCGCCGACGGCAGGGTCGTGCTGGGCGCCGCCAGGCGGCTCGCCGACAAACCGCCGGAGAACGCGGTGTTCCTCGGTCGCATCGAGGACGGCCGGCATGTCTGGGCGGTGCGGGGAGCCCTGGAGGGGCCCGAGGACCCGCACGTCGAAACCGAGGTGCTCGACCTTCGCCGGGCCGGGCCGATTTTCGACGACGTGAGTGCGCAACTGGTGTCCTCGGCGACGGCGCTGCTGAACTGGCACGACAACGCGCGGTTCAGCCCGGTGGACGGCTCACCCACGAAGCCGATCAGGGGCGGTTGGGCGCGGGTCAACCCGGTCACCGGTCACGAGGAGTTCCCGCGCATCGACCCGGCGGTGATCTGCCTGGTGCATGACGGCGGCGACCGCGCGGTGCTGGCCCGCCAGACGGTGTGGCCGGAGCGGCTGTTCTCGCTGCTGGCCGGATTCGTCGAAGCCGGCGAGTCATTCGAGGCCTGCGTGCAGCGCGAGATCGCCGAGGAGATCGGCCTGACGATTTCCGATGTCCGCTATCTCGGCAGCCAGCCGTGGCCGTTTCCGCGCTCGCTGATGGTCGGTTTCCACGCCATCGCCGACCCCGACCAGGAGTTCTCGTTCAATGACGGCGAGATCGCCGAGGCGGCCTGGTTCACCCGCGCGGAGGTGCGTGCCGCGCTGGAGGACGGGGACTGGAGCAGTACGTCCGAGGGCCGGCTTTTGCTGCCCGGATCGATCTCAATCGCCCGGGAGATCATCGAGTCCTGGGCCGCGGTGGACTGAGCCCGTTCAGCCCGCGTTGACCTCGGTGAGTTTGGCCTGAACCTCCCGCAGGTTCGGGTTGGTCAGCGTCGAGCCGTCGCCGAACTTCACTGTCGGAACGGTCTCGTTGCCGTTGTTGGCCGTGCTCACGAAGTTGGCCGCCGCCGGGTCGGTTTCGATGTCGATCTCGACGTATTGGATCCCCGCCGATTTCAGCGACATCTTGAGCCGCTGGCAGTAGCCACACCACGACGTCGAGTACACGATGAGCGGAGCATTACTGGCTGTCATAAGTCAATAAACCTAGTCGAGTCCGCGAACCATGCCCGAAACCGGCATTTGTAACCAGGGTCTCGCGCGTTGCGGGGCCGGGCCGGCGGGCTGGGGAGAGCGAAGCGACCGGGGAATCAACCCCGGTCCGCCGGCGCGGCGCTGACCCGCGATTGTCACTGAGCCCTGCCATGATGGACGCCATGCCGCCGCTCACCGAAGCCAGTCCGGCTGTCGACGGCCTGGACGACGAGCAGCGGGAGGCGGTCCTGGCGGCCCGCGGTCCGGTCTGCGTGCTGGCCGGGGCGGGGACCGGCAAGACCAGAACAATCACCCGGCGGATCGTCCACCTCGTCGCCGGTGGCCATGTCGCGGCCAGCCAGGTGCTGGCGGTGACTTTCACCCAGCGGGCCGCGGGCGAGATGCGTAGCCGCCTGCGGGCTCTCGACGCTTCCGGTGACGCCGGGGCGGGCATCGGCTCGGTCCAGGCGGTGACGTTCCACGCCGCGGCCCGCCGCCAGCTGCAGTACTTCTGGCCACGGGTAGTCGGCGACACCGGTTGGCAACTGCTCGACAGCAAATTCTCCGTGGTCGCCCAGGCCGCCAGCCGGGCCAGGCTGCAGGTCAGCACCGACGACGTCCGCGATCTGGCGGGCGAGATCGAGTGGGCGAAGGCCTCGCTGATCAGTCCGGAGGGTTACCCCGAGGCCGTCGCGTCGGTTGGCCGCGACATACCGCTGGACGCGGCCAAGGTGGCCACGGTGTACACCGGCTACGAATCGCTCAAGGCGCACCGTGACGGCACCGCATTGCTGGATTTCGACGACCTGCTGCTGCACACCGCGGCCGCGATCGAGAACGACGCCGCCGTTGCCGAGGAGTTCCGCGACCGGTACCGCTGCTTCGTCGTCGACGAATACCAGGACGTTACGCCGCTGCAGCAACGGGTACTGACGGCGTGGCTGGGGGAGCGCGACGACCTCACGGTGGTCGGCGACGCCAACCAGACCATCTACTCGTTCACCGGGGCCACCCCCCGCTACCTGCTGGACTTCTCCCGCCGCTTTCCCGACGCCGCGGTGGTGCGACTGGAACGGGACTACCGCTCGACGCCGCAGGTGGTCTCGCTCGCCAACCGGGTGATCGCCGCCGCCCGCGGCCGGGTGGCGGGCAGCAAGCTGCATCTGGTCGGCCAGCGTGACCCGGGCCCGACGCCGACGTTCGCCGAGCATCCCGACGAGGTCGCCGAGGCCGGCGCGGTGGCACGGCAGATCAAGGCGCTCATCGAGGCGGGCACGCCGGCATCCGAGATCGCGGTGCTCTACCGGATCAACGCCCAGTCCGAGGTCTACGAGGAGGCACTGACCGAGGCAGGTATCGCGTTCCAGGTGCGCGGCGGTGAGGGGTTCTTCAGTCGCCAGGAAATCCGGCAGGCCCTGCTGGCGCTGCACCGCGCCGCCGAACGCGGCCCGTACACCGAGATCCCGCTGCCCGACGTGGTCCGCGAGGTGCTCGAGCCGTTGGGGCTGACCGCCGAGCCGCCCACGGGTACCCGGGCACGGGAGCGGTGGGAGGCGCTGGCCGCGCTGGCCGAGCTCGTCGACGACGAGGTCGCCCAGCGACCGCGCCTGGATCTGCGCGGCCTGGTGGCGGAGTTGCGGTTGCGGGCAGACTCTAGGCACCCGCCGGTGGTGCAGGGCGTCACGCTGGCGTCACTGCACGCCGCCAAAGGCCTGGAATGGGACGCGGTGTTCCTGGTGGGGCTGGCCGACGGCACCCTGCCCATCTCACATGCCCTTTCGCACGGCCCCGAAAGTGAGCCGGTCGAAGAGGAACGGCGGTTGCTGTACGTCGGAATCACCAGGGCCCGAGTTCGTTTGGCGCTCAGTTGGGCGCTGGCCCGCACACCCGGGGGCCGACAGGGCCGACGACCGTCGCGGTTCCTCAACGGCATCGCCCCGAACACCGGCCAGTCCGATACCACCGGAAGCCGTCCCCGCAGGCAACGGGGAGCCCCCGCCCGCTGCCGGATCTGCAACACCACCCTGGCTACGCCGGCGGCGGTGATGCTGCGCCGCTGCGAATCCTGCGCCGCCGATATCGACGACGAGCTGCTGATGCAGCTCAAGGACTGGCGGCTGCGGATGTCCAAGGAGCTCAAGGTCCCGGCCTATGTCGTCTTCACCGACAACACGCTTACCGCGATCGCCGAGCTGATGCCCACCGACGACGCCGCTCTGGTCGCGATACCCGGCATTGGGGCACGCAAACTGGAGCAGTTCGGGCCCGACGTGTTGGCGCTGGTCCGCAGCCGGCAATGACAACTCAAAACCCCAGGTCAGAAAATCGCTTGTCCATCGCGGCTGTTAAGGTTTAGCCTCAGAACTGCACAATATGTCACTAGATGGAAGGAGGGTGCCCCGATCATGAAGAACATCAACGCGCACGCCGGCGTAGGCGTTACCGGCATGGCTGGCACGACCCTCCTTGCCCCCGCTGCCTCCGCACCGGTGGCGCATCCCGCGTTTGCGGCGCATGCCGCCGGCGCGGCCGCCGCTATTACGCCGCAGCGTAAGCGACGCATCGCCACCGCGATTGACGCGTCCGTGGATCGGGGCTCCCTCTAGGAAGCCCACGACACAGCCGAATGGCCACGGACCCGAAATCACCGGATCCGTGGCCGTAGTTTTTGGGGCACCACCCAATACCTGGTCCGGATCTGAAAGACAGATGCCGACGAAACAACGACCAGGAAGCAGGTGACCGGACATGTCAACCATGACATGCCGCGAGAGAACGCTACCGGCGGTGCCGTGTCATGCTGAAGACCCCGACCTGTGGTTCGCCGAGAGCCCCGTCGACTTGGAGCGCGCCAAGGCGTTGTGCGCCGACTGCCCCATTCGCAGCCAGTGCCTGGCAGCGGCGCTGGAACGCGAAGAGCCGTGGGGTGTTTGGGGCGGGGAGATCATCGAACGCGGGGCCATCGTCGCCCGCAAGCGTCCGCGGGGCCGCCCCCGCAAGAACCCGGAAGCCAGCCCTGCAGCAGCGTAACCGCTGCCGGGTTCGGCGGGCCGGGTCTCAGGCGGCTGACTCGGCGAAGCCCGGAATGAACTCCGTGGCAATCGCTTTCACCGGCACGTGGGCATTCAACTGGGCCGAGATGGCCACCGTCGAGGCGATCACCCGCAGCGGCATCGCCAGCTTGGCGGGCAGATCCAGCTGTCGTGCCATCTTGATCTGGGCGGCCGAGCGGTCGATGTTCACCGCGGCCATCTTCTGCAGCCACCTGCGGGTGTAGTGGAACACCTCGACCTCGATGGGTTCGACGTATTGGCGCAGCATGTAATCGATCTCCTGCACCGACACCTGCCGTCCCTGCTGGATGAACCCAGCCCGTTCCATGGTGGGCACCAACAGGTCGTATTCCTTGTCGCGGGCCAGCCGGAGGGTCTCACCCAGTTCGATCGGAAATCCGCCCGGAAGTGGTGCCACGGCACCGAAGTCGATGACGCCCATCTTGCCGCCGGGCATCAGCATGAAGTTGCCGGGGTGGGCGTCGCCGTGCATCATCTCGACGCGCTGCGGGGCGCCGTAGGTCAGCTCGGCCAGCCGGGTTCCGCACAGATCCCGTTGCTCGGCAGTGCCGTTGGCGATGATCTGCGCCATCGGGATGCCGTCGATCCACTCGGCGATCATCACTTTCGGTGCGCTGGCCACCACCGCGGGAATGACAAAGCGCGGATCGTCGCGATAGGCCGCGGCGAAGGTGCGTTGGTTGTCGGCCTCGAGGCGGTAGTCGAGTTCCATCTCGGTGCGCTCGATCAACTCGTCGACGACGCCCTGCACGTCGGCGCCGGGGGAGAGCTGCTTGAGCACTCCGACCATCCGCTGCATGGTCTTCAGGTCGGCGCGCAGCGCCTCGTCGGCGCCGGGGTACTGGATCTTGACGGCCACCTCGCGGCCGTCCGCCCACACCGCCTTATGCACCTGGCCGATGCTGGCCGAGGCAACCGGCGTGTCGTCGAATGAGCTGAAGCGATCGCGCCACTTGGTGCCGAGTTGGGCGTCCAGCACCCGGTGCACCTTGGCCGCGGGCAGTGGCGGAGCGTCCTTCTGCAGCTTGGTCAGCGCCTCGCGGTAGGGCTCCCCGAACTCGTCCGGGATCGCGGCCTCCATGACCGAGAGCGCTTGCCCGACCTTCATGGCGCCGCCCTTGAGCTCGCCCAGGACGGTGAACAGCTGATTGGCCGCCTTCTCCATCAGCTCGGCGTTGACCTCGTCCCTGGACATGCCCGTCAATCGCTTACCGAAGCCCAGCGCCGCCCGGCCGGCGAAGCCCACAGGCAGGCTCGCTAACTTCGCGTTGCGGGCCGCGCGTCCACGCTTGATGTCTGCCACGACACCATCATCCACGACCGAGCTAAGGGCACCGCACCAATGTGGCCACAATCGCTGTCAGCAGAGACAGCGCGGGTGCCGGGTCCACCTCCTGGCGACGATCGAACTGGCGTTGACGTCGAATTCCAGCGTGGTGTCCAGCGTCGGGGGCGGTGTCTCGGTGCCTGCCCCGCGGACCGCCCGGATGACGCGGTCCACCTGGTTGAGCGCCAGCGCGGCGGTGGCCAGCACGGTTGCCCGGTCGGCGTTGCCGACCGTGTCACGCAACTGGGCCGCCACCGCGGGCCACGCCGCGTCCCGATCGCTGCGGTACAGATCAGCGCAGCTCAGGCAGCTGGTCACACCGGGGATCACTAGCGGCCCCACCAGGCCGGTGCCGTCGCGCACCCGGACCAGCAGATGTGGCACACCGCCGCGGTGCAGCTCTCGCACCACGCGCGGGTCGGCGACCAGGTAGTCCGATAGCACGGCGAGGTCCGTTCCCGCCGGGCCCGGGGCGGCGTGGGTCTGGCTGCTGTGCCTGATGCGCGCGCCAGAGCAGCGCAGCGCGTCGGCCAGCACGTCCGACAACGGCCCACGACCGTGGATGCGGATCGACGCCGACCTGGTGCGGGCACGCGGCGCCCCCGTTGTCACGACACCCGCCGCCACCAGCGACTCGATCAGGTCGACGAGCAACGGGGGCTCGGCGATTCCGCGCCGGGTCGCCTCGGCCCGCAGGTCGGCCAGCGTGGCGCCGGACTGCAGCGACCGCAGCAACTCGGCCAGGTCGGCCGCGGTCAGCCCGAGTGGTGGACGCACCAGCACGGCACGGCGCGGATCCCATCCGACCTGGACCACCCCGTCTGATCCCCCGGTCGCTTCGGGGGCGTTCCCCCAGCCAGCCGGACCTGGCCGCAACAGCACGGGCAGAGCCGCGCTCAGCGCATACCGCATTCGATGAGGTTGCCACGCCCGGCGCCGACGGCGACCGGGTTATCCACAGGCCGTGTGGCCGGTCAGTCGGTGCGGTCGGGCTTATCGGGGTCGGCTTCAGGGCCGGTGTCCGGACCGCCTTCGGAGTCATCGGAGCCCTCGTTCGCCGCCCGCTCGAGGTCGGCGATCGCGGCGTCCATGCCGCTGGTGTCGCCGCCGATCACCCGGTCGATGAATCCCGCCGGCTCATCCAGGTCGTCGGCCTGGGGCAGCAGATCGGGGTGCTGCCAGACGCCGTCGCGGGCGTCGACCCCGGCCGCCTCGGTCAACCGCTCCCACAGCACAGCCGCCTCGCGCAACTTGCGGGGCCGCAGCTCCAGACCCACCAGCGTCGCGAACGTCTGCTCGGCGGGGCCGCCGGTGGCCCGCCGCCGCCGCAGCGTCTCGACGAGCGCCGCGGCACCGGGAATGCGCTCACCCAGCGCGGCGGTGACCACGGTCTGCACCCAGCCCTCGATCAGGGCAAGCAGGGTTTCCAGGCGTTCCAGCGCCGCGGTCTGCTCGGGGGTGGCCTTCGGCTCGAACATCCCCTGGCTGAGCAGCTGCTCCATGGCGGCCGGATCGCTGAGCGACGCGGGGTTGAACCCGCGGGCGAGGTCCTCGATGCCGCTCATGTCGATCTTCATGCCCTTGGCGTAGGCCTCGACCGCGTTGAGTAGCTGGCTGGACAGCCAGGGCACGTGGCTGAACAGCCGATGATGCGCCGCCTCGCGGGCGGCCAGGAAGGTCAGGATCTCGCTGCGCGGCTGCTCCAGGCCCTCCGACAGCGCCTCGATCGACTCCGGCAGCAGCGCCGCAACCCCCTTGGGACCCAGCGGCAGCCCGATGTCGGTGGAGGTCAACACTTCTCGGGACAGCGTGCCCAGGGCCTGGCCCAGCTGCGAGCCGAACGCCATGCCGCCCATCTGCGACATCATCGACATCAGCGGGCCGGCCATGCTCTTGGCTTCCTCGGGCAGCGCCGACGCCCAGACGGTCGAGATCTGTTCGGCCATCGGGTCGCACAGCCGCTTCCAGGTCGCCAGGGTGTTGTCGATCCAGTCCGTCGGCGTCCACGCCACGGCCTTGGTGGTCCCGGCGGGCAGCGCGGTGACACCGTCAAGCCAGGTCTCGGCGAGGTGCACCGCATCGGCGATCGCCGATGCGGTGCCCGCCGAGACCGGGGCGACGAAGCCGATCGAGTTGGACGCCAGCTGGCGGGCCAGGTCGTAGTTGACTGGGCCGGAATTCGTTCCGCCGCCCATCACGTTGCCTGCGCCGCTGAACATCTGGCCGAGCCGGGTGAAGATCTGCCCCAGATCGTTCATGTCGAAGTCAGAGCCGCCGCCGAGTCCGAAGGGGTCGGACTCCGATTCGGGGTCCTTCTTCCCTTCCTTGTCGCGGTCGGGGTCTTCCCCGTGGGAGAAGCCGAAGGGCAGGTCAGCCATGCACTCAACGGTACTCACCACCGGCGCGTCGTGCGGGATGGCCCGTCACGCTCTGAGTGAACCGGCCCTCGGCGACTGTCCGTCTACTGTGGGCGGCGTGAACAGGCGGATTCTGACGCTCATTGCTGCGCTGGTGCCGATCGTCGCCTTCGGTGTACTGCTCGCGGTCGTGACCGTGCCCTTCGTGTCGCTCGGGCCGGGCCCGACGTTCGACACGCTCGGTGAGGTCGACGGCAAGAAGGTCGTCGACATCGAGGGCACCAAGGTGCACCCGACGTCCGGGCACCTCAACATGACCACGGTGTCCCAGCGTGACGACCTCACCCTCGGTCAGGCGCTGACGCTGTGGATGTCCGGGCGCGAACAACTGGTGCCGCACGACCTCGTCTACCCACCGGACAAGTCGAAGGACCAGGTCGACCAGGCCAACAACACCGACTTCAAGCGGTCTGAGGACAGCGCTCAGTACGCCGCACTGGGGTATCTGAAATATCCGTCCGCGGTCACCGTCGAGACCGTCAACGACCCCGGACCGTCGGTGGGCAAACTGCAGCCCGGGGACGCCATCGACGCCGTCAACGGCAAGCCGGTCGCCGATCTGAAGGAGTTTCAGGCGCTGCTGCAGGCGACCAAACCGGGCGACCAGGTGGTCATCGACTACCGCCGCAAGAACGCCGCGCCCGGCATCGCGACGGTCACACTCGGCACCAACGCGGACCGGCCGCACGGATTCCTCGGCGTGGCTGTGCTCGACGCGCCGTGGGCACCGTTCAGCATCGACTTCCACCTGGCCAACGTCGGCGGGCCGTCAGCCGGACTGATGTTCAGCCTCGCCGTGGTGGACAAGCTCACCACCGGCGACCTGAACGGATCGAAGTTCGTCGCGGGGACCGGAACCATCACCTCGGACGGGAAGGTCGGGTCGATCGGCGGCATTACCCACAAGATGCTGGCCGCCAGGGAAGCCGGCGCTACGGTGTTCCTGGTGCCCGCCGACAACTGCGCCGAAGCCCGCTCGGCCGACGAGAACGGCCTCGAGCTGGTCAAGGTGGACAATCTCGTGCAGGCCGTGGACGCGCTGAACACGATTTCTGCCGGTGGCGAACCGCCCGGTTGCTGAGGAGGGGGCCGAAACTGTGTGCGTACAGTTATGGCCAACCCTGAGGGTCACACCCGACCCTCATAGAGACACTGACCGGGAGTTAACAGGTGGGTATGCGGCCCGCGGCGAGGATGCCGAAGCTGACGCGACGAAGCCGGATTCTGATCGCGATAGCGCTCGCCGTCGTCCTTCTGCTGCTGATCGGTCCCCGGCTGATCGACGGCTACGTGGACTGGCTCTGGTTCGGCGAACTGGGCTACCGCTCGGTGTTCACCACTGTGCTGGTCACCCGGATCATCGTCTTCCTGGTGGTGTCGCTGTTACTCGGCGCGATCGTGTTCGCCGGGCTGGCACTGCCCTACCGCACCCGTCCGGTCTTCGTCCCGACCACCGGCCCCAACGATCCGGTGGCGCGCTACCGGACCGCCGTCATGTCGCGGCTGCGGCTGGTCGGCATCGGTATCCCGGCGTTCATCGGGATCCTGGCCGGCATCGTCGCCCAGAGCTACTGGGTGCGGGTTCAGCTGTTCCTGCACGGCGGCAGCTTCGGCATCGCCGACCCGCAGTTCGGCAAGGACCTCGGCTTCTATGCGTTCGACCTGCCGTTCTACCGCCTGGTGCTCAGCTATCTGTTCGTCGCGGCCTTCCTGGCGTTGATCGCCAACCTGCTGGGGCACTACATCTTCGGCGGGATCCGGCTGTCCGGTCGCACCGGTGCGCTGAGCCGCGCTGCGCGCATCCAGTTGGTGACGCTGGTCGGCATCCTGATGCTGCTCAAGGCCGTCGCCTACTGGCTGGACCGCTACGAGCTGCTCTCACACACCCGCGGCGGCAAGCCGTTCACCGGGGCGGGTTACACCGACATCAATGCGGTGCTGCCGGCGAAGCTCATCCTGCTGGCCATCGCGGTGATCTGTGCCGTCGCGGTGTTCTCCGCGATCGTGCTCCGGGATCTGCGGATTCCCGCGATCGGCGTGGTGCTGCTGCTGCTCTCGTCGCTGATCGTGGGCGCCGGCTGGCCGCTGATCGTCGAGCAGATCAGCGTCAAACCCAATGCCGCGCAGAAGGAAAGCGAATACATCAGTCGAAGTATCACCGCGACCAGGCAGGCCTACGGGCTGACCGAGCGCTCGGTCACCTACCGCGACTACAGCGGTAACAATGTCGCGACGCCCCAGCAGGTGGCATCCGACCGTGCGACCACCTCGAACATCCGGCTGCTCGACCCGACGATCGTCAGCCCGGCGTTCACGCAGTTCCAGCAGGGCAAGAACTTCTACTACTTCCCCGACCAGTTATCGATCGACCGCTACAACGGTCCGGACGGCAACCTGCGCGACTATGTCGTCGCCGCGCGGGAACTCAACCCGGACAGACTGATCGACAACCAGCGCGACTGGATCAACCGGCACACCGTCTACACCCACGGCAACGGCTTCATCGCCTCGCCGGCCAACACCGTGCGCGGCATCGCCAACGACCCGAACCAGAACGGCGGCTACCCGGAGTTCCTGGCCAGCGTCGTCGGCGCCAACGGCAGCGTGGTGTCCCCCGGCCCGGCACCGCTGGATCAGCCGCGCATCTACTACGGGCCGGTCATCGCCAGCGCCGCGGCGGACTACGCGATCGTCGGCCGCAACGGGACCGACCGCGAGTACGACTACGAGACCAACACCGAGACCAAGAACTACACGTACGCCGGCAGCGGCGGGGTGCCGATCGGCAGCTGGCTGTCGCGCACCGTGTTCGCAGCGAAGTTCGCCGAGCGGAACTTCTTGTTCTCCAACGTCATCGGCAACAACAGCAAGATCCTGTTCAACCGTGATCCCGCCCAGCGGGTGCAGGCCGTGGCGCCGTGGCTGACCGCTGAAACGAGCATGTACCCGGCGATCGTCAACAAGAAGCTGGTCTGGATCGTCGACGGCTACACCACGCTGGACAACTACCCGTACTCGGAGTTGACCTCGCTGTCCTCGGCGACCGCGGATTCCACCGAAGTGGCCGTCAACCGGTTGGCCCCCGACAAGCAGGTCTCCTACATCCGCAACTCGGTCAAGGCCACGGTCGACGCCTACGACGGCACCGTGACGCTCTACGCGCAGGACGAGAGCGACCCGGTGCTGCAGGCGTGGATGAAGGTGTTCCCCGGGACTATAAAGCCCAAGAGCGATATCTCGCCGGACCTGGCGGCGCACCTGCGCTACCCGGAGGACCTGTTCAAGGTGCAGCGCATGCTGCTGGCCAAGTACCACGTCAACGACCCGGTGACGTTCTTCTCCACGTCGGACTTCTGGGATGTCCCCCTTGACCCGAACCCGACCGCCAGCAGCTACCAGCCGCCGTACTACATCGTCGCCAAAGACATTGCCACCGGCTCTAATTCGGCGGCTTTCCAGCTCACCAGCGCGATGAACAGGTTCCGCCGCGACTTCCTGGCGGCCTACATCAGCGCCAGTTCGGATCCGGCCACGTACGGCAAGATCACGGTGCTGACCATCCCCGGCCAGGTCAACGGGCCCAAGCTGGCCAATAACGCGATCACCACCGACACCGCGGTATCCCAGGATCTCGGTGTCATCGGCCGCGATAACCAGAACCGGATCCGGTGGGGCAATCTGCTGACCCTCCCGGTAGCCGACGGCGGCCTGCTCTACGTCGAGCCGGTCTACGCCTCGCCGGGCGCCAGCGACGCGGCGTCGTCCTACCCGCGCCTGATCCGTGTGGCGATGATGTACAACGACAAGGTCGGCTACGGCCCCACCGTCAGCGACGCGCTGGACGAGTTGTTCGGCCCCGGCGCCGGCGCGACGGCCACCGGGCCGGCCCCGGTGGCCGGTGACGGCGGGCAACCGCAGGCTCAGCCGAATGGTCAGCCGCAGCAGGCGGCCACGCCGCCACCGGGCCGGGCACCGGAGATGCCGAGCCCGCGGTTGGGTGTGGCCCCGCCGCCACCCGGCAGTGCTCCGGTACAGCTGTCGCCCGCCAAATCCGCTGCCCTGCAGCAGATTCAGTCGGCCATGACTGCACTGCGCCAGGCCCAGCAGAGCGGCAACTTCGCCAGCTACGGCGAAGCGCTGCAACGCCTCAACGACGCAATGAACTCCTACGACAACGCCAAGTAGCGCTCACTTGTCGCTGATGTAGGGCGCCCGGCAGATACCGGTCCGGTCGGTTGCCTGGTCGAGCATGAATCTGGCGGCGTTGGCGCGCGAGAGGCGGATGCCGCCCTTCTCACCGACCCCGCGGACGTTGATCGTGTCGGTGACGGGGCCGGTCGACAGCAGCGGCACCCGGACGATGGTCCAGTCGAGGTCGGACGACGCGTGATGTCGCCGATGGTGACCAGTGCTCGATACGCGACCGGCTGCAGCGTCTTGACGGCCCGCACCATCACGGCGACCTTGCGGTCCGGGCTGTCGTCGGGCTGCCGGATGCTCGGCGTGCCGATGGCGACCAGCCGGGAGACGTCGTGCCGGTCCATGGCGGCGACGATGTTGCGATAACCGGCGATCAGCGGCGCGATATCGTCCTTCTGGGTGCCGGGTCCCAGCACGCTGAGGACGGCGTCGGCACCCTCGACCTCCGCGGAGATGGCGACCGCGTCGTCGAGTTGGCCTCCGACGGGCGAAACGCGGTCGTGCTTGGGCAGGTTGCCCGGCGTGCGGGCGCAGGCGACGACATCGTGGCCGCTGTTGCACGCCATCTCCATCAGGAGTCGTCCGGTCGGTCCGGTGCCGCCGAAGATCGCCAGTCGCATCGTCGCCCCTCTCGAAACGTGAAACATTCTTGCCGCTCGAAAGCTAGCGCGTTCGCAATGTCCATCCACGTTGCACGCGCGCACTACCGGTTGCTCGGGCCACTGCGGGTCCTGCATGGATCGCAGGCGGTGGACAGCGGGCCGCCGAAGCAGCGCGCGGTGCTGGCGGTACTGCTGCTCGCACAGGGTCAGGTCGTCTCGACCGATCGGCTGATCAACGCCGTCTGGGTTGACGACCCACCGGGCAGCGCCATGGCCGGCCTGCAGGCCTACATCTCCAATCTGCGCAAAGCCCTGCGCCACGACAGCGGCCGTGGGCGTGCTGCCCTAGGCAGCGCTGGGCGCGGTGCATGCCGACCCGCCGCACCCGATGCCGGTGCACGAAGGTCACACCCTGCTGCGCGAGCTGCCCGCCGAGGCGGTCGACACGCTGCTGGCGTTGGCCGGCCCGCAGTCGGGTTCGGTGCAGGCCATGGTCGAACTCCGTAGCGCCTTCCGCCACCGCGCCGCCCACACGGTAACCGTGATCGGGTACTGGCGCCGCCGATCGCTGAGGCTGTCCCCGGCCACGCGGCCGCACTGATCGGCGCGCTGACACCGTGGTCGACGGATGGCGAGTTGCCGAACTTCGCGCCGTCGGCCGACCCTCGCGGCTGGCCCGCTGCTACAGCGAGGACACGCCGTACTGGCTGGCGGGACTCGCGGAGCGGTACGACCCCACCGGCGTCTTCCGGCTTGGACAGGTCGCCCGGTTCCGGCCGTGACGTGCGCCGGCGACGCTGCTGAGCACGCGATTTGGCGGCCCCGGCATGGGACCGGTAACCTTGCGTTTACCCGACGCGGGGTGGAGCAGCTCGGTAGCTCGCTGGGCTCATAACCCAGAGGTCGCAGGTTCGAATCCTGTCCCCGCTACCAGGCAGAACGGCCCCCGAAGAACCCTTCGGGGGCCGTTTTCATGGCTCTTGTGAACGGATTTGTGAACATTCGCATTGCTAAGGACTTTGTGAACGCTCATCCCACGCAGACCCCAGCAGGAACGACGCCGCCTGTTCGGCAGCCTCGCGGTCGTCGTTCTTGAGTACGTGGCCGTAGGTCTCGAGAAAGAACCCGACGTTGGCGTGACCGATGCGGTCGCTGACGACCTTCGGGTTGACGCCGGCTTTGAGCGCACCGGTGGCATACGAATGCCGGAGGTCGTGGAAGGTGATGCGGGAAGCCCTGCCGCGGCCGCTAGGCGGTCGAACCGCTTCCGAATCGTGTCGGGATGAGGCGGGCGGCCGTCTTGGTAGGTGAAGACGTATCCGCCAGGGTGGTAGTCGGAACCGTAGAACTCGCGCTCTCGACTTTGAATC
>JAOPWF010000264.1 GCA_025965815.1 Mycobacterium sp. | reverse complement strand
ACACCAGCCTGATCGGCGCCTGCGATCATCTGTTCTTCGGCCGGCACGCGATGTCGCGCGCGACCGGGGTCGGGCCGGTCACCGAAGAAGTCTGCCGCCAGTACATCAGGCACATGGAAGCGCTGATTTGCGGTGGCATGCTGACGACGACGAGAAGGAGCGAATAGCGAATGGCGAGTAGCGAATAGGGAGGAAGAACTTACGACGTAGATAGCGGTGTCTGCTTTTTCCATTCGCCATTCGCTACTCGCCATTCGCCCCATACAAGAAACGTCCAGGGAAAGGTTTTTTATCATGCAGTTGAAAGACGTTGCCGTCCTCATCACCGGCGGTGGCTCCGGTCTCGGCGCCGCCACCGCGCGCGCCATGGCCGCCAAAGGCGCGAAAATCGGCGTGCTCGACCAAAGCAAGGAAAACGCCGAGAAGGTCGCGGCCGAAGTGAAGGGCATAGCCCTTCATGCCGACGTCACCGACGAGGAGCAGGTCAAGGCCGCGATCGCCAAGGCCGAAGCCATCAATGGCATCGCCCGCGTTTTGATGAACTGCGCCGGCATCGGGGGATCGCAGCGCATCGTCGGCAAGGACGGCGTCTATCCGCTGGCAAAATTCGTCCGCATCATCAACGTCAACCTGATCGGCACTTTCAACGTGCTGCGGCTGTTCGCCGAACGGCTCGTGACGGCGGAGCCGATCGGCGAAGAGCGCGGCGTCATCATCAACACCGCGTCGGTGGCGGCGTTCGACGGCCAGATCGGCCAGGCGGCCTACTCGGCGTCCAAGGGCGGCGTCGTGGGCATGACGCTGCCGATCGCCCGTGACTTGTCGCGGAGCCTGATCCGCGTGGTCACCATCGCTCCCGGTCTGTTCAAGACGCCGCTGCTGGGCTCACTTCCGGAGGAAGCGCAGAAGTCGCTGGGCGCTCAGGTCCCGCACCCGGCTCGACTCGGTGACCCTGATGAGTACGGCGCGCTGGCCGTCCACATCGTGGAGAACCCGATGCTCAACGGCGAGGTTATCCGCCTCGACGGCGCCATCCGCATGGCTCCGCGATGAGCGCTCGCGCGAAGAGCAACGACCAGAGAAGCGGGTCCTTCACATGCTGACAACGAAATTCACCGAGACCTTCGGGGTTGACCACCCGATCGTGCAGGGCGGGATGCAGTGGGTCGGTCGCGCCGAGCTGGTGGCCGCGGTCGCCAACGCCGGCGCGCTGGGCTTCATCACTGCGCTCACGCAACCCACGCCGGCCGATTTGGCCAACGAGATCGCCAAGACACGCGACCTGACCGACAAGCCGTTCGGAGTGAACCTGACGATCCTGCCGGCGATCAATCCGCCGCCCTATGACGAATACCGGCAGGTGATCGTCGACGCCGGTATCAAGATCGTCGAGACGGCCGGCTCCAACCCCGCGCCGCATCTGCCGATGTTCCACGACAGCGGCATCAAGGTGCTGCACAAGTGCACCTCGGTGCGGCATGCGGTCAAGGCGCAGAGCCTGGGCGTCGACGGCATCAGCATCGACGGCTTCGAATGCGCCGGCCACCCCGGTGAAGACGACATTCCCGGACTGGTCCTGATACCGGCCGCCGCAAAGAAAATCGACATCCCGATGGTCGCCTCCGGCGGCTTCGCCGACGCCCGCGGGCTGGTTGCCGCTCTGGCGCTCGGTGCCGACGGCATCAACATGGGGACGCGGTTCATGTGCGTCGAGGAGTCGTGCATCCACCAGAACGTCAAGGAAGCGATCGTGGCCGGCGACGAACGCGGCACCGAGCTGATCTTCCGGACACTGCACAACACCGCGCGGGTGGCCAGTAACACGGTGTCGCGTGAGGTGGTAGAGATCCTCAACCGCGGTGGTCAGTTCGAGGACATCAAAGACCTGGTCGCGGGCGTGCGGGGCCGCAAGGTCTTCGACAACGGCGATCTCGATGCCGGCATCTGGACGGTCGGCACGGCCATGGGCCTGATCGACGACGTCCCGACCGTCGCCGAACTGGTCTCGCGGATTGTCGACGAGGCGGAGGATCTGATTACCGGGCGGCTGAGCGACATGGTCGAGCCGCGCGAGGACGCCAAAATATCGGCATAAAAGTCAACGGAAAAAGGGCGCTCAGGCGCCGGAGTGGAGCAAACCGTCCTCGACGGGCGTAGCCCATCGGTAAGTCTGCCGGCACGCGCCCAGCCGGGCGCGTGCGGTCAGACTGCGGTCGGAAGGGGCCATTCGTCGAACTGCTCGGAGGTGTCGCCCTCTACCAGCACGTCGCCGTGGTAGAGCGCATCGAAGTCAACCTTGATGACGTCTGCACTGAAGTCGTCGATCCACATGACACTGACTGTATGGGTCACCATTAAGAGGACATTGAGTCACGATTCGGAATATGGTGGCAATTCCTACTCGCGAGTAGGACACGGCGGCCCCGCGACTCTTACTCGCGAGTAGGGCGCGGCACCCCACGATGTCAGGCCGCCGGAGCGCTGAAGTGGATCGGGTTGGCGCCGTTGAGCAGGACCCAGGTGGCGATCGCGGCGACGATCGCGACGGTCAGCAGCCCGATCGCGATCGGCGCAGGCCACCGATGACGCCCGAACAGGCGCATCCAGCGACAATGCGCCCGGACCGGTGAACAACACCGCTGCCGCCCCGACCGCCACCATGAACGGCACATTGAAGGGCATTGACCAGAACGCCCCGCCGGAGACGTTCACCGCCCACGCGTCGAGCATCGCCGCGATCACCGCACATGCGGCCAACGGCGTCAGTAGTCCGAGGAGCAGCAGCGCGCCACCTGCGGTTTCGGCCGCCAGGACCGTGAAAGCCGCGGACTCAGGGAGGCGCCAGCCACCCGTCTCCATGAAAGTGGCCGTGGTGTTGAAGTCGAATACCTTGATGAGCCCGGCCTGCAGCATCGTCGCGCCGACGGCGACGCGCAGAATCAGCAGTCCGATGTCGGCCACTGATGTCTCGGGCCGGGCATCCAAATCGGTGGTTGCCGTGCCTCCGAAGCCCAGGTGCCTGTGGGGATGCTGTGAACAACGCAGTGAACAATCGGTCGCTCCTCGCCGTAGTAACGGTGGACACACACTCGTTGACAGCCGTAACTTACCGCTGATAAGTTACCGTCGATAGCTGACTTCCGGCGGAAGGACGTGACGTGCTGCAACGGATCGCACATCTGGCCATCGCTGCGCCACGGCGGATCATCGCCGTTGCCGCACTGGTGATGGTGGCCGCGGCAATCTTCGGCATCCCCGTCGCCAAGAGCCTGTCGGCCGGGGGATTGCAGGACCCGACCTCCGAATCGGCGCAGGCCACCCAGCTGCTGTCGGACAAGTTCGGGCAGAGTGACCAGCAGCTGCTGATCACCGTCACCGCGCCCGGCGGGATCAGCAGCCCGGCCGCCCGCGGCGTCGGCACCGAGATCACCGACCGGCTGCGCCAATCACCACACGTGGCGAACGTGACATCGGCCTGGACCGCGCAGCCGCAGGCGGCCTCCGAGCTGGTCAGCAAGGACGGCCACTCCGGACTGATCGTCGCCGTACTCGACGGTGGCGAGGCCAACGCCCAGAAGTACGCCAAGGAACTGTCCGACCAGCTGGTGCACGACCGAAACGGCGTCACCGTCCGGGCCGGCGGCGTCGCCACCGTCTACTCCCAGATCAACGGCCAAAGCGAGCGTGATCTGCTGCTGATGGAGTCGATCGCGATCCCGCTGAGCTTCATTGTCCTGGTGTGGGTGTTCGGCGGGCTGCTGGCCGCGGCCCTCCCGATGGCGGTCGGTCTGATGGCGATCCTCGGATCGATGGCGGTGCTGCGGGCCATCACTTTCAGCACCGACGTCTCGGTGTTCGCCCTCAACCTGAGCACCGCATTGGGCCTGGCGCTGGCGATCGATTACACGCTGCTGATCATCAGCCGGTACCGCGACGAGCTCGCGGAGGGCGCGAGCCGCGACGAAGCGCTGGTGCGGACGATGGTGACCGCCGGGCGCACGGTGGTGTTCTCGGCGACCACGGTCGCGCTGTCGATGGCCGCGATGGTCATCTTCCCGATGTACTTCCTGAAGTCGTTCGCCTACGCGGGGATTGCGACGGTGGCCTTCGCCGCACTCGCCGCGATCGTGGTGACGCCCGCGGCCATCGTGCTGCTGGGTGATCGGCTGGACTCGCTGGATGTCCGTCGCCTCGTGCGTCGCGTGCTGCGCAGGCCCGAGCCGGTCCGCAAACCGGTCGAACAGCAATTCTGGTATCGCACAACAAAATTCGTCACGCGGAGGTCCGTTCCGATCGGGCTCGCGGTCATCGCGCTGCTGGTCCTGCTCGGCACGCCCTTCCTCGGTGTGAAGTTCGGCTTCCCGGACGACCGGGTGCTGCCGCCGTCCGCGTCGGCGCATCAGGTCGGCGACCAGATGCGCAACGATTTCACCAACAACTCCGCGACTTCCGTCCAGGTCGTGATCCCCGATGCCAACGGCGTGGCACCGGCAGATCTGGAGCGGTACGGCGCCGAGCTGTCGCGCGTGCAGGACGTGTCGAACGTGTCCACGCCGACGGGCACGTTCGTCGGCGGACGCAAGGTGGGTCCGCCCTCGGCGCCCACCGGGATTGCGGACGGCAGCGCTTTCCTGACCGTCGGCAGTACCGCTCCGTTGTTCTCGGACAGCTCGCAGACGCAACTCGACCGGCTGCACGCGGTTCCCGGACCGGCGGACCGCGCCGTCGAGTTCGCCGGCACCGCCCAGGTCAACCACGACAGCGTTCAGGCCATCACATCACGGCTGCCGTTGGTGCTCGGCGTGATCGCGATCATCACCTTCGGGTTGCTGTTCCTGCTGACCGGCAGCGTGGTGTTGCCGCTCAAGGCGCTGGTACTGAACGTGTTGTCGCTGACCGCCGCGTTCGGTGCGCTGGTGTGGATCTTCCAGGACGGTCATCTCGGCGCATTCGGAACCACACCGACGGGCACGTTGACCGCCAACATGCCGGTGCTGTTGTTCTGCATCGCATTCGGGCTGTCCATGGACTACGAGGTGTTCCTGGTCTCGAGAATCCGGGAGTACTGGCTGAAGGCCGGAGCCGCCGGGCCAGCGACATCAAGCAAAGCCCGAACCCGGGAGGACAACGACGAGAGCGTCGCCCTGGGTCTGGCCCACACCGGACGGGTGATCACCGCCGCGGCACTGGTGATGTCCATATCGTTCGCCGCCCTGATCGCCGCACAGGTGCAGTTCATGCGGATGTTCGGTGTCGGGCTGACGCTGGCCGTGCTGGTCGACGCCACGCTGGTGCGGATGATGCTGGTACCCGCCTTCATGCACCTGCTGGGCAGATGGAACTGGTGGGCGCCCAAACCGCTCGCGCGGTTGCACGAGCGGATCGGGATCAGCGAGTCCGGCGATGAGCGCCCGCGCCAAGATGACGCCGATCACACGCCGGGCGACGGTAAGTCAGCGCGGCCCAAGGTGTCCGTGACGGAGACTGGTTAGCGTGTCGATTCAGCCTATGCGCCGGAGGCGCGCCGCCCGTGGCTCCGGCGACCAGTTGCGCGAGGAGATCCTCGACGCTGCCACGGAACTGCTGTTGGAGACCGGCCATGCCAAAGAGGTGTCCATCCGATCGGTGGCGCAACGGGTAGGTGTCACTCCGCCGTCGATCTATCTGCACTTCGCCGACAAGGACGCGCTGATGGACGCGGTGTGCGCCCGTTATTTCGAGAAGCTCGACGAGGAAATGCAGCGGGTCGCCGTCGGTCAGGCGTCGACCCTGGACGTGCTGCGCGCCCAAGGGCTGGCGTATGTGCGCTTCGCGACCCAGACCCCGGTGCTGTACCGCATCGCCACCATGGGCGAGGGCCGGCCCGGCAGCGACGTCGACATCACGCTGAACAGTTCGGCGTTCGTGCACATGCGCAAATCCGTGCAGGCGCTGATGGATGAGGGCATCTACGCGCCCGGCGATCCCACGATGGCAGCGCTCGAGTTGTGGACCGCGGGTCACGGCGTCGCGGCCCTGCTGATCGCCAAGCCGTACTTGCCGTGGGGTGACGCCGAGCAGTTCGCCGACCGGGTGCTCCGCTCGGTGTGTTGCGGGCACATCGTGTCGGGACTATTCGGGGAGGACAGCTCCCCACAGGAGACGGTCGAATGGCTGATGTCTCGTCTGGCGGATAAGCAACCTGATTCGTCCTGACATACGCCAAGATCGCGGCTCGTAGGATCGCGGGAGTACCGGTTACCGTCACCCCTGACACCGTGGAGCAGTTCGCCGCGGACGAACCCTTCGACGCGGTGGTGTGTTCGCTGGTGCTCTGCTCGGTGGATGATCCGGATGCCGCACTGCGCCACCTGCTTTCGCTGCTGCGTCCTGGTGAGGAGCTGCGTTATCTCGAACACGTCGTCAGCGCCGGGCCGCGGGCACGGCTGCAGCGATTAGCCGATGCCACGCTGTGGCCACGACTGTTCGCCGACTGCCACAACTCACCGGGACACGGAGGTGGCGATCGTCGACGCCGGGTTCCGGGTGGACACCGCACGACACCAGTGGACGGTGCTTGCCTGGCTGCCGATTCCGGTGTCGGAGTTCGTGATCGGCCGCGCGCTCCGGCCCGCCGCGGCACCGGCCTAGCCGAGCAGGGTGGGCAACCGCTGCAGCAGTTCCGGCATCGCATGCGTCGCGGACTCCCGCAGGCTGACCGTCGCCACCCGGGACAACGGCGTCGGTTCGGGGTTCACCTCGATGACCGGGATACCGTTGGCCACGGCCATCTCGGGCAGGCCGGCGGCGGGATAGACGATCGCCGACGTTCCGACCACAATCACCACGTCCGCCGCCGACACCGCGTCCACGGCGTTCTGCCACGCTGCCTCCGGCAACGGCTCGCCGAACCACACCACGTTGGGACGGATCACCCCGCCACACGCGCACACCGGCGGGGTCACTGACGCGACCGGCTCTGGCATGGCGGGAAGCTCGCCCATGTACGGCAGCTGGCAACGGTCGCAACGAAATTCGAACAGGCTGCCGTGCAGGTGGTAGACCCGCTTGCTGCCGGCCCGTTCGTGCAGATTGTCGACATTCTGTGTGACGACGTGCACCTCGGCGTAATCCTGCCAGGCCGCGACGGCGCGGTGTGCATCGTTGGGTTGCACCTTGTCGATCAGATAATGCCGCCACAGATACCACGCCCAGACCGTGTCGGGGTGCCGGCGCCAGCCCTGCTCGCTGGACATCTCGTAGGGATCTACCTGCGCCCACAGCCCCGTTTCGACGTCGCGGAACGTCGGCACCCCGCTGTCCGCCGAGATACCCGCACCACTGAGGACCGTCACCTGCACATGACCAAACTAGCGGCGTGCGCGATACTAAGCACGTGGCCGATTTGGGGGAATGGGTGCGGGTTAGCCCTGAAGGCGCCACACCTCTTTTCGAACAGCGCCGTACCCAGATCATCGGCGGTATCCGCGACGGCCGCTTGTCACCCGGGACACGCTTGCCGACGGTTCGTGAGCTGGCTTCCCAGCTCAACCTGGCGGTGAACACCGTGGCGCGCGCCTACCGTGAACTCGAGACGGCGGGCATCGTCGAAACCCGAGGACGCTTCGGCACTTTCGTCGCCCGAGTGGATCCGGCCGACACCGCCATGGCGACCGCGGCACATGCCTACGCGGAGGCCGCCCGGGCACTGGGCATCGCTAAGGCGGATGCGTTGCGCTACGTCGAGGCCGCGTTCGGTTAGCCGAACTCCAGCAGCGTCAGCACGCCGCGCAGCGGATCCAGCAGCGGGATTCGCTGGGCCGTCCACAGCAGCCCGTTCAGCACCTTGCCCCGGCCCTGTGGCATCGGCAGATCGTGTACCGCGCGGATGCCAGGCACCGTATTGACCAACCCCGCCGCCTCGCCGGGGGACAGGCTGAACGGCATTGGCGGCACCCGGTAGCGCAATGACGTCCGCATGCCCTTGCGCGCCCACGCCGCAAACCAGGACGGCGGCAGATCGAACATCATCTGGCCGCCCGGAAAACGTCTAGCGCATTGGGCGATCAGGCCGAGCGCTTCGTCGGGTTGCAGGTACATCAACAGGCCCTCGGCCGTGAGGAACACGCCCTCGCTGGTATCGACACGGTCCATCCAGCTGAAATCGAGCGCGGACTGCGCGCAGGTCGACACCCGCTCGGATGCCGGCAGCAGCCGCGAACGCAACGCGACGATCGGTGGCAGATCAACTGTCAGCCAGCGGAACTGGTCACCCAGGCCCACGGCGTCCAGGCGGTAGAAGCTGGTCTGCAGGCCTTCGGCGAGGGCCACCACGGTCGCCGACGGGTGATCCGCCAGATACCGGCGAGCGTTGTTGTCGTAGGCGAGGGCGCGCAGCGCCATGTCCTGGCGGTTGGCCGGTCCGAACTTACCGAAGTCGTAGTGGATGGAGTCCATCAACACGATGGCCATCGGGTCGTCGATGATCGAGTCGGGCCGCCGCGCTTCGTTCGCACGCGCCCGCAGGGTCAGCAGCGCGGTCTCGGAAACGCCGGTCAGCGCCGCGCCGTCGGCTTTGTTTGTTGCGGCTGGGGTCACGACGCGAATCTACCGAAGGACGCCAATTTGAGGACTTTGGCCAGCGTGCGCAGGTTGCGCGTGGTGGTCGAGGATTTGTAGCGCTTCTTGCCCATCGTCTTGCCCAACGTGGTGTCCAGCGTGTCGGTCTTGGGGACCTGCCAGTAAATCACCCCTTCGCCGCGCTCGATCTTCTCCTCGGGCCGGGCGCCCTTGGCGAGTTCGGCCAACTCGTCGAGCACCTTCTCGTCAGTGACGAAGGTGACGTACGAATGGTGACCCTCGACCTCCGGTTCGAACGGGTAGGCGTCGACGACTGCGGCGACCTTGTCGATTTCGTAGGCCAGCACCCAGGCGTCGTAGCCGAACGCATCGCGAAGTGCCGTCTCAGCCTTCTTGCGAACCGCAGCGGTACCGGACCGGGATTCGAGCAGGACGTTGCCGCTCGCCAGAATCGTTCGCACATTGCTGAATCCGGCCCCGTCGAGCGCCTTGGCCACGTCGGCCATCTTCAGGTTGACGCCGCCGACGTTCACGCCGCGCAGGAAAGCGGCGTAGCGGGTCATGGGCGGAACTCCAGCTTGAAGAATCCGCGGCCTGCCGGCAGTGGGATATCGCGGGCGGTCTGCACACCCCGAATTGTGCCCGCCAACGCCAAGCTCTCGTCGGCATTCAATTCGAACGGCATGGGCCGCATCCGGTAGCGGCCGGAGCGCTTCGCCTCGGTGGCGCGGTTGCGCAGCATCGTAAAGAGGCGCGGCGCGAATCGGGGCGACCGTGTGATGCCGCGACTAGGCTCGGGTGATGGCCCGTCAGGTGTTCGACGACAAGTTGCTGGCACTGATCAGTGGTAACTCGCTGGGGGTGTTGGCCACCGTCAAGCGTGACGGCCGGCCTCAGCTGTCCAACGTGTCGTACTACTTCGACCCGCGCAATGTCGTGATTCAGGTGTCGATCACCGAACCCCGGGCCAAGACCCGCAATCTGCGCCGCGATCCGCGGGCGTCGCTCCTGGTCAGCTCCGATGACGGCTGGTCCTATGCCGTCGCCGAAGGGGACGCAATACTGACGCCGCCGGCGGCCTCGCCGGACGACGACACCGTCGAGGCGCTGATCGACCTGTACCGCAACATCGCCGGCGAGCATCCGGACTGGGACGACTACCGGCGGGCCATGGTCACCGATCGCCGGGTGGTGCTGACGCTTCCGGTGTCGCACGTATATGGAATGCCGCCGGGCATGCGGTAGCGATAGGCTGCCACCATGGCGGAGTCAGAAGCAGCGGGTCCTGAGGACGAGACCAAGCGCAAGTTCCGCGAAGCGCTGGAACGCAAGAAGGCCCGCTCATCGGCCACAGCCGACCACAAGAACGGCGGACCCAAGCAACCGCGGGCGCACGGTCCCGTCGAGAATCGACGTGAGTTCCGCCGCAAGAGCGGATAGCGGGCCGGCGTGTTCGCCGGCTACGTCATCCTCGCCGGTCGGCGGGCAGTGCGGTCACACTGAGCACCGGGGTTGCCGGTGTCGTGTCGGCGGCCAGCGCGCGTGCGCCGATGAGGCCCATGAGCATGAGCGCGATGCAGTACAGCCCCTGGTCCTTCAGGCCCCATCCGACTGACGCGAGCGTGGCCGCACCGGCGACGCACAGCAGTGTGCCGACGGCAACGCTGCGCCATCCGGGCGCGGCGACGATTCCGCCATCCCACCTGACATCCCAGGCCGGCAGCTTGTCGTTCTCCAACGGGCGCAACGCGATGAACACCAAGCCGACGAGCAGCATCATGATGAGCAGTTGCAGGATGCTCAGTGCGACGAAGCCGGGCGCGCCCGACTCGTACCGGGGATACCCGAGGTAGTCGAACAACAGGTGCATGGCGAGCAGCGGCGGGATGTGCCACAGGTACAGGGTCATGGCTCCCGAGTTACCGATCGCCGCCAGCCACCACACCCGCGGTCGCCGCGCCCACCGCGCGATGGCGGGAGAGGCGGCAATCGCGAACGCGCACATCATGATTGCGTGGGCCGCCAACAGTAGCGACGGCGGTGTCATGTTCTTCAGGTGCTGGCTCTCGATACCGACCAGGCTCAGCTCGTAGGGGCCGAACCAGACCAGCGCCACGTTGACGGCCAGCATCGCCATCCCGAGGCGCAGCGCCGACCGGCCGGCCAGCAGGTTGCGGCGGTACGCCACGCCCAACATGCCCGGGATGACCCACACGACGAGGTTGAGGTACCCCAGGGCGGACAGCCCGTCGACGTTGATCCGGATGGCATCGATCAGCGCGATGAACGCGTAGATGGCTGTGACGGCGACGATCACGCGGCCCGTAGTCGTGATGCGGGACAGCAGCGGCACCGTCGCCAGCACCAGGACGTACGCGCCCAAGAACCACAGCAGCTGGATGCTGATCCCGGCGACGGGTTCGTACACGTGCTCAGGAAGAAGCCGCCGCAACACGACCAGCGCGGCGCCCCAGAACGCCAGATACCAGAACACCGGCCGGTACAACCGGGTGCAGCGGCGCATCAGCCAGCCGCCCCAGCTGTTGTGGGGTTTCCACGACTCAATACACGCTGCCACCCCGGCGAAGAAGAACAACGGCATGATCTGGAAGATCCAGGTCAGTGCCTGGAAGATCACGGACGCGGTGAGCAGGTTGTCCCAGATGAAGACGTCGTCGTGCAACGTGCTGACCGCCATCACGGTGTGGCCGAGCACCACTCCGACCAGTGACATGATGCGGATGACGTCGATGGCGCGGTCCCGGGTCGGCGGGGTATTCGTCGCGACCTCGGCGGGGGTGGGGAACAGCGCCATGCGGCAAATCTATGCCCGGCCAGGCTCAGCCAGGCATAGGTAGAACTGCTCAACTTTCGGTCTGGACGACCGGCTTACTGCGCGATTCCTGCAGCAACACCGCGGCCAGGCAGATGGCGGCCAGCACCGCCACCGCAAGGGCGAACGTGACGCCCGCGGTGCGAAGACCCCAGACCTGAGCGGCAAGGCCTTCACCGATGACCGGAAGCGAGATCGCCACGTATGCGACCACGAAATAGGTGGAGCTGACTTCGGCTCGCCGTTCCGGTGGCGTGCGCTCGGCCACGGCCGCCAGGCCACGGCTGAAGCTGATGCCCTGGCCGACACCGGCGATGACGGCGCCCACGATAAGCAAGACCAGTGACGAGATGTGCAGTGCGAAGGCGATGATGACCGTGCCCACCACCAGAATCGCGCAGCCCACCGCGACCGCCAGTTGCGGGCGGATCCGCCCGGCGAGCACCTGCGCGAGGGCTGAGGACGCAAACAACGAGCACACGATCGCGCCGGCGGCCGCGTGATTGCTGATACCGATGATGTTCGAGACGAACGCCGGAGCCACCGCGGTGAACGATCCCATGACGGCGAAACCCGCAAACGCCGCCGTGGCGGCGACGGCGAACACGGCGCGGGTCTCTTCGGGAACGGACAACCGTTGGAGCCCAATACGTCCGGCACGCTCCGATGTCTCCGGTGCGATCAGGACAGCCGCCGCCGCGATCAGCGCCAGCACGATGTGGACGATGAAGGACAGCTTGAGCGGCGCGGGGGCGTACTGGACCAGCAGGCCCGCCAGCAGCGGCCCGGCGCCGAGGCCGCCGATGTTGGCCACCGTGGCCACCGCCGCGGCCCTGGTCCGCCAACTCGGCGGCGCCGCCTCGATCACGGCGGCCGTCGCGGTGCCGGTGAAGATCCCCGCTGACAGGCCGGACAATACGCGCCCCACCAGCAGTTGCGGAACCGAGTCTGCAGTCAGGAAGACGACGGCGCTCGCCAGTGCGAAAGCGATACCCGCCAACAACACCGGACGTCGGCCGATGGCGTCGGACCAGCGGCCGAAGATGAGTAACGCGGCGAGCACCCCCGCCGCATACGAGGCGAAGATCACCGTTGTGGTCAGCACCGAGAAATGCATCTCCGCGGAGTACAGCGCGTACATCGGCGTCGGCAGCGTGGTGCCGACCATGATGGCGGCAAACGCGTAGGCCAACAGCGGGAAGGCGAGTCTGGTCCGCCGGCTACTGGGCACGGTTGATTGTATTGGCCGGCCCGCGGCGGCCAGGCCGCGGTGAGTGTTGGGCATGTGCGCAATCAACACGAGCTGCCGCACATGCCATCCACGCACCGCGGAGACCCTCGCCACAGCGGAGCTAGTGCTTGACCGCCTTCTCGGCGCCGATCCCGGTCAATGCCCGCACCTCCATCTCGGCGGCTTTTACCGGATCGCCGGGATCGGGCGAGGTGAGCGTCCCGATAATGCCCAGCACGAAGGCCAACGGAATCGACACGATGCCGGGGTTGGCCAGCGGGAACCACGCGAAGTCCACGCCCGGAACCATCGCCGTCTTGGATCCCGAGACCGCGGGGGAGAAGACGATGAGAACGATCGTGGAGATGAGCCCGCCGTACATGCTCCACAATGCGCCGCGGGTGTTGAACCTTCTCCAGTACAGCGAATACAGGATCGTGGGGAGATTCGCCGCGGCGGCCACCGCGAACGCCAGCGCCACCAGGAACGCGATGTTCTGGCCGTTGGCCAGGATGCCCAGCGCGATGGCGAAGATGCCGAGCACCACCGCGGTGATCCGGGAGACCCGGACCTGTTCGTCGTCAGTGATTTTTCCGGCCTTGATCACGCTGGCGTAAATGTCATGCGCGAACGACGTCGATGCGGTGATGGTGAGTCCGGCCACCACGGCAAGGATCGTCGCGAACGCCACCGCGGAGATGACACCGAGCAGGATCACGCCGCCGAGTTCGAAGGCCAGCAGCGGCGCCGCGGAGTTCTGGCCGCCTGCGGCAGCCAGAATGCGGTCCGGCCCGACCAGCGCCGCCGCGCCGTATCCCAGCACCAACGTGAACAGGTAGAACGCGCCGATCAAGCCGATCGCCCACACCACCGAGCGCCGCGCCTCCTTGGCGGTGGGCACCGTGTAGAAGCGCATGAGCACATGCGGTAGGCCCGCGGTGCCGAGCACCAGCGCCAAACCGAGCGACAGGAAGTTGATCCTCGACGTCGTCGAGCCGCCGTATTGGGCGCCGGGTGCCAGCACGTCGCGGCTGGCCACACCCTTGGTGGTGGCTTCGGATACCGCGGACTGCGCCGAGCCCAGGATGTCGGAGAAGTTCATGCCGAACTTGGCCAGCACCATCACCGTCATCACTGCCGCACCCGTGATCAGCAGCACCGCCTTGATGATCTGCACCCAGGTGGTGCCCTTCATCCCGCCGACCAGTACGTAGACGATCATCAGCAGGCCGACAACCGCGATGACGATGGACTGACCGAATCGGCCCTGGACGTTGAGCAGCAGCGCCACCAGACCGCCGGCGCCGGCCATCTGCGCAAGCAGGTAGAACAGGCACACGGTCAGCGTGGAGGTTGCCGCGGCCATCCGCACCGGCCGCTGCTTGAGCCGGAAGCTCAGCACGTCGGCCATCGTGAATCTGCCGGTGTTGCGCAGCAATTCGGCGACCAGCAGCAACGCCACCAGCCATGCCACCAGGAAGCCGACGGAGTACAGGAAGCCGTCGTAGCCATAGACCGCGATGGCGCCGGCGATGCCGAGGAAGCTGGCCGCCGACAGATAGTCGCCCGCGATCGCGATGCCGTTCTGCGGGCCGGTGAACGCCCGTCCGCCAGTGAAGAACTGGTCGGCGGTCCTGTTGTCGCGGCTAGCCCGGATCACTATGTAGAGCGTGATGGCGACGAACAGTGCGAAGATCCCGATGTTGGCGACGGGGTTACCCACCGTTTCATGTGCCGCGGCGAGGGTCGTGATGGTAGCGGTGTTCACGAGACCTGACCTTCCACCTTGGCGCGGATCGCGGCGGCGCGCGGATCGAGCTCTCGGTTGGCGAATCGGACGTAGATCCCGGTGATGATGAATGTCGTCAGGAACTGCCCGAGGCCGATCAGCAGACCGACGTTGATGTTGCCCCAGAGTTTGATCGCCATGAAATCATGGGCGAAGGCCCCCAGCACCACGTAGGTGAAGTACCAGAGCAGGAAGAACGCCGTCATCGGGAACACGAAGCGGCGCAGCTTACTTCGCAGTTCCTGGAATTCTGGGCTGGCCTGGATGGCGAGAAACTGCTCGCCGCTGGGGGTCGGCGCCTCGCGGTGCGGAAGGTCGGTTTCGGGCACGCTCACTCCTGACCTCGATGTGCAATTGTTCGTTCCGTTGGCAGCATAGTGAGAGCCGGGTGACAGTTCAGGCGTTCCCGACCTTCGGGTCCACCAAATCCCCGATCTAAACTGGTGACGTGGCGAAACTGCAGCTTGTCCAGGACCCGGCGGCCGACGCGCTGCTGGAATCCAACCCGTTCGCGCTGCTGGTCGGCATGCTGCTCGACCAGCAGGTGCCCATGGAGACGGCGTTCGCCGGGCCGAAGAAGATCGCCGATCGCATCGGCGACGTCGACGCCAAGGAGATCGCCGCCTACGATCCCGATAAATTCGCGGCCCTGTGTTCGGAAAGGCCTGCCGTCCATCGGTTTCCGGGCTCGATGGCCAAGCGGATCCAGGCCCTGGCCCAGATCATTGTCGACCGCTACGACGGTGACGCCGCGGGGCTGTGGAATACCGGGGATCCCGATGGCGCAGAGCTGCTGCACCGGCTCAAGTCGCTGCCCGGATTCGGTGATCAGAAGGCGCGGATCTTCCTGGCGCTGCTGGGCAAGCAGTACGGCGTCACACCGAAGGGCTGGCAGGAGGCCGCCGGCGACTACGGCAAGCCCGGCACCCACCTCTCGATCGCTGACATCGTCGACGCCGGTTCACTCGAGCAGGTCCGCGCCAACAAGAAGCGAATGAAGGCAGCGTCCAAGGCAAAGGCCGAGGCCGACAAGGGCTAAGCGCCGAACGGTTCCCCGTCGAACCGTTCGCGAGTGGCGATTTCGGCAACGCTTCTCCGTGTGAGCCTGGTGAGTTGGCGGACCGGCTTGCCCAGTGGGAGCACCGCGGCGATCGCGTACGACTCCGGCACGCCGAGCAACTCCCGGACGCGCGACTCCTGCGGCACCACCATCGTCGTGAGGGTGCCGCCGTACCCCTCGTTGCGCGCGGCGAGCAGGATGTTCCACGCGAACGGGTAGACCGAAGCGCCGGCAATCACCCCGACACGGTCCAGGTCCTGGTCCGAGGCGGCCACGACGCCGAGGTCAAGGCAGATCACCAGCACGACAGCCGCCTGGCGCAACGGCGCAGCCATCTCCGCAGGTACCTCGGTGGCCTGCACGGTCTCGGCGGGCACACCGCACGGGTGCACCGGATTCCACGGTGCCTCGCCGTTGCGGACCTGCGCCAAATAGCGTTGTGCTCCTGGGATTGTCAGCTCGGCCAACGCGTCGCGGATCTTCGGGTCGCGGACGACCACGATCCGGACGCCCTGCCGGTTGCCGCCGCTGGGAGCGAACCGTGCGTTGTCGAGGATGCGTTCCAGTACCTCGTCGTCCAGTGGGTCACCGGTGAACTCGCGGACCGCAGCCGTTGTGCGCATGACGTCGTAGATCTCCATGCAGACCATCTTGGTTGTGGGATGGTGAATAGATGAAGACACACCTGAACTGCCCGTGCGGCGAGGCCGTGACCGGCAAGGACGAAGACGACCTGGTGGAGAAGGCGCAGGCGCATCTCTCCGAAGCGCATCCCGGCCGTGAGTACGACCGGGACGCGATCCTGTTCATGGCGTACTGATCCGCTGACGCCCTGGTCCGCGACGGCGGATCAGGGCACCACCGTCGAACCGATGGTGGGCATGAACTGGCACTGCTTCTCAGTGGTGGTGACCTGGCCGAAGATCGTCGACATGATGCTGCCGGAGCCGGTGTCGACAACGGCGGTCAGCGTGGTCGGGCCGCTCGGGTTGATGTCGGAACGCGGCTTGAGGGTGGCGCTGCCCGACTTGCCGGTGGTCAGGTTCACCCAGGTGACGTTCAGTGGCAGCTTCTGCTCCGGGGCGGCCCCCGGTGTGCCGACGGCGGTGAAAACGTAGGCCGTCTGACCGGCACCGGGACCCGGAGTGGGGATCTTCGCGGGCCCGGCCACCGAGATCGCTGTCGCCAGAACGTTTCCGCCATCCGCCAGGCATCCGTTACCGATCGACGGGTACATGAAGTCCTGGGTGGGCGGGCTGTCCGGGCCGAACGACGGGTTCGCGTTGGGCGCGGGCGCACCTTCGGCCGGTGGCACGGGGGCGGGCGCTGCGGCTGGAGCGGCGGCAGGTGCGGCGTCGGCGGCGGGGGGCGCCCCTTCCGGGACGGCCTCAGGGGCGGGCCCGACCGCATTCGCGGGATCCACGCCCGTCGGCAGGTGTGCGTCAGTCCCCGGGATCACGCCTGCCGGCGGCACGTGTTCGGTACCGGGTGCGGCGGCTGGCGCGGGGCCCGGCAGGTTGACACCCGGTGGCAGCAACTGGTTCAGGTCGCCGGGCAGCGAGACGCCATTGGGCAACGGGATGCCCGTACCGGGCACCGCGGCGGGCAGGTTGCTTACCTGCGCCGCGGGCATGGAGGGGGCGGCGGCCGACGTGACGTTTGCGGCGGCCGGCTGGACGAACTGGGTCACCGAGTCGGCAACCTGCCGTGAGTCGGCTGGCGTGGCGGAGTTACCCGCGAACGCCGCTGCGGCGGCCATCAACAGCGACGCGGCGCCGTTGGGATCCGCGGCGGCCTGCTGAACGACCGGGCTCAACTGCTGCATCGCCGGCAGGCCCGGCATCTGCGCGACGTCGACCGGCAATGGCGCCTGGCCAGGGTCTGCCGTCGCCACGCTGCTGAACATCAGCGCGGTCGACGACCCGACCGCGACCGCGGTGATGACGAACAGCTTGCGGGTCCGTGACATGGTGCTCCCAATCCGTTGACGGCAGGTGTGGACCCGACGTTAACGAGTTACTGGTGTTACTCAAGTGACACGTGGGGCGTTTATGGAACCGTTACGCAACGGATGGTTCCGCGAAACCCCGGGCTCGACTCCGCCTCGGGGTGCCCGCCCAACTAGTGGTCAGGGCAGCGCGGACAACGGCAGCAAAGAACCGAGACCGGTCCCGCCCGGCAGTGCGGCCGCCGCTGCGGGCGCGGCTACACCGGGCACCGCGGCTACACCGGGCACCGCGGCGACACCCGGCACCGCGGCTACACCCGGCACGGCGGCCAGACCCGGCAGCGTGGCCGCCGGGACGGCGGCCGCCGCGGCCGGCTTGGCGGCCTGACTCGGGAACGGAAGGCCGGCCGGCATCAAGGGAGCCAGGTCGGCGGGCAGCGAGAGCTGGGCTGGCAGCTGCAACGGCAGGCCGGGCACTGTGGGCAGGTCGATGTTTGCCGTCGGCATCAACTGCGCCGGCCCGGCCGCCGGGGCGGCAGGAACCGCAGCAGCGGCAGGAACCGCAGCAGCGGCAGGGGCCGCGGCAGCGGGCTGCGGCAGGGTGACAGCGGCGCTGGCTGTCGGGGCCGGTGCGACCGGGGTCGCCGGAGCCGCCCTCGCCGGAACGCCGGACAGAGCCGACGCGGCAGTCTGCAGCAGCTGGATTGCGGCGGCCGGTGACGCGATCTGCTGCACCAGGTCGGGCACGACCGGGTTCGTCGGCGGCGCCGGATCGGCCGCCGCGGTAGCGCTCAGGGCGAGGGCCGCCGACAGCAGGCCCGCGGCCGCGACCGTGGTGGCAAGGCATTTCCTGGTGCGTGACATGGTTCTCCCAATCCATTGGCGTCGAGGTCTGAGCCCGAACGTAGCGTGTTACTAGAGTTACTCAAGTGACAACTGTGGCATTTACCGAACCGTTGCGGAGGTGAGCCGCTCCGGTTACCGGAGCGCAGTTGCCGTCGTCGCTAGAGTCGGGCGGGTAGACGCCACCTCCCGCGCCGGTCCGGCAGCGCCCGCCCGCCAGTTCACGAGCTGGTTGACGACCCTGGCGCCGCTGCTGATGATCGCCAGCATCGCCGCGCGGCTGGCCTGGACCTACCTCGTGCCCAACGGAGCGAACTTCGTCGACCTGCACGTCTACGTCGGCGGGGCGGCCACCCTTGGCACCGGCCACCCGCTCTACGACTACGTCTACGCCGACCAGACGCCCGACTTCCCGCTG
>JAOPWF010000261.1 GCA_025965815.1 Mycobacterium sp. | reverse complement strand
CGATCTCGGCACGCAGCGGCTCGGGATAAAGCTCCGGTGAGCCGTCGCGGTGAAACCGGGTCCACTCGGTGGACCGGACCAGCGTCATCTGCGCGACGTCGGTGCTGAAAACCCGGCCGGTCGGCACGTCGACGATCGCAGGCACCGTGATGCCCTTCGGGTAGTCCGGGATGCGGGCGAAGTAGGCGTCCTGCAACCGCGGGATGTTGAGCACCGGGTCGACGCCGCCGGGGTCGAGGTCGAACGTCCAGCTCCGCTCGTCATGGGTCGGGCCGCAAAAACCAATGGACACAACGTCTTCGAGGCCGAGTAATCGCCGCACGATAATTGTGCGATTGGCCCACGGACAGGCCCGGGCGACGATCAGGCGGTATCGGCCGGGTTCGACGGGATAGCCGTCGCGACCGTCGGCGGTGATGCGGGTTTCGATGTAGGCGGTATCGCGGTTGAAATCGCCCTTGCCGGCGACGTAGGAGGCCACCCGACCATTGTTCCCGACGGCGGGGCCACATCGGAACGAAGGTCCAGTTGTGCTCGTCCTATCGGCATGACGGGAGCGGACTGGCCGTTCGTGGGCAGCGAGGCGCTCGAAGCCGGCGTCCTCAATCGCTACCAGCTGGGCGTCCGCTACGACGCCGTGTTCCGCAATGTCTGCATACCGAGGGGTGCGCAGCTCACACCCGTTACCAAGGCGCGCGCCGCATGGCTGTGGTCCGGGCGAGAGGCGACCGTCGCGGGTCTGTCCGCGGCGGCGCTGCACGGGTCGTTGTGGATCGACCCGCACCTGCCTGCGGAACTGAACCACCGCAGCCGGCACAAGACGCGGGGCATCCTGTTGCACAGCGATGTGCTGACGGAGGACGAACGGTGCCGCGCAAGAGGCATTTTGGCCACAACGCCCGCGCGCACCGCATTCGATGTGGGTCGCCGCACGCTACTGACGACAGCAGTGATCCGCCTGGACGCGCTCATGCGAGCCACGCATCTGAAGCCCGCTGATGTGGAGTCGCTCATCGACCGCCACCGGGGTGCGCGCGGCATCGTCGGGCTGCGAGAAGCGCTTCGACTGTGCGACGGCGGCGCGGAGTCACCGCAGGAGACCCGGACACGGCTCGTCCTGGTGTCGTCGGGATTACCTCCGCCGCGCACCCAGATCGAAATCTTCGACGCTTACGGCAACTTCGTGGCCCGCCTCGACATGGGCTGGGAAGAGTTCCGCGTCGGTGTGGAGTTCGACGGCGCCCAACACTGGACCGACGCTGCGCAGCGCAGCCGCGATATCGACCGGCTCGCCGAGCTCGAGGCGCTCGGGTGGACGATCGTCCGGGTCAGCGCCGAGATGCTGCGCGACCGGCCGGGCACAGTGGTCGCCCGAGTACGGGCAGCGCTATCGCGACGAACCTGAACCAATGCGCCAAATTCTCGCGAAATGTCAGACGCAAGCTCACGTTCGGCGCAGACAGTTACGCGTCCAGTTCGCGCGCGACCGCCTTGACGACCTCCGACACCCGGCGGGCGGTCTTGCGGTCGGGGTACTTGCCCTTGCGCAGCTCGGGCTGTACTGCTCCCTCCAGCAGCGTGATCAGGTCCTCGACCATGCCGTGCAACTCGTCGGGTGTGTGCTTGTGCTCGGGCGGACCGGCCGCCTCGCGCCGGGTCCGGATGATGCTGGGCGGCGGGTCGATCAGTTTGAGGCTCAACGCCTGCGGACCGCGACGACCGGCGGCGACACCGAACTCGACACGCTGGCCCGCCTTCAGACCCTCGACGCCCGCAGGCAGCGCCGAGGAACGGATATAGACGTCCTCGCCGTCTTCCTGCGACAGGAAGCCGAAGCCCTTCTCGGCGTCGTACCACTTCACCTTGCCGGTAGGCACTGCTCTCACCCGCTTGTCTGGCCGTCAGTCAACATCTGAATACACAATGAAAGCGTCCCACCTCCGCAGGACGCGATGTCAGGTGATCCTACTCGGACGGCCAACCGCCGAGCACCCCTGTTTACTCGGTAGGCTGGGGCGACCGCTGGAGGAAACATGCGCCTGATCCTGAACGTCATCTGGTTGATCTTCGGCGGCCTCTGGCTGGCGCTGGGCTACCTGCTGGCGGCGATCATCTGCTTCGTCTTGATCATCACCATCCCGTTCGGCTTCGCCGCGCTGCGGATCGCGTCGTACGCCCTGTGGCCGTTCGGGCGCACCATCGTGGAGAAGCCGGGCCCGCGGCCGGGCGCGCTGATCGGCAACGTCATCTGGGTGATTCTGTTCGGCATCTGGCTGGCGATCGCCCATCTGGTGAGCGCCGTGGCGATGGCGATCACCATCATCGGTATCCCATTGGCGCTGGCGAACCTTAAGCTCATCCCGATCTCGCTGGTACCGCTCGGCAAGGAGATCGTCCCTGTCGACCAAACGAAGGTGGCCGCATGACCGTGACCACGCTTGGCCTGCCGTCGGTGATCCGACCCGTCGAGGGCGCACCGGCCGATGGCCCGTTAGTCGACACCTTCGGCAGGGCGGCGACCGACCTGCGGGTGTCACTCACCGATCGCTGCAATCTGCGTTGCACCTACTGCATGCCCGCCGAAGGGCTGGACTGGCTGCCCGGCGAGCAACTGTTGAGCACCGAGGAGTTGACCCGCCTGCTGCGTATCGCGGTGACGCGACTCGGGGTCACCAATGTCCGCTTCACCGGCGGGGAGCCGTTGGTGTCGAAGAATCTGGAAGAGGTAATAGCCGCCGCCGCCGCGCTGCGCCCCCGCCCCGAGATCGCGCTGACCACCAACGGGGTGGCCCTGGCGCGGCGGGCCGAAGCACTGGCAGAGGCCGGCCTGGACCGCATCAACGTCTCACTGGACAGTGTCGATGATGCGCGCTTCGCGGCGATCACCCGCCGCGACCGGCTGCCCGACGTGCTGGCCGGCCTGGCCGCGGCGCGCAAGGCCGGTCTGTCGCCGGTCAAGGTAAACGCGGTGCTGGACCCGAAGACCGGGCGGGACGACGCGGTGCAACTGCTGCGGTTCTGCCTCGAACACGACTATCAGCTGCGGATCATCGAGCAGATGCCGTTGGATGCCGGACATCAGTGGCGCCGTGGCGAGGCGCTGAGCGGCGACGAAGTCTTCGCCACCCTCAGCGAGCACTTCACGCTGCAGCCCGATCCGACTCCGCGTGGCTCGGCACCCGCGGAGCTGTGGCAGGTCGACGGTGGCCCGCACAAGGTCGGCATCATCGCCTCGGTGACGCATGCCTTCTGCTCGGACTGCGACCGGACCCGGCTCACCGCCGACGGCCAGGTGCGCAGCTGCCTGTTCTCCACGCACGAGACGGACCTCCGCGGCCTGATGCGCGGCGGCGCCGATGACGACGCCGTGGAATCGGCCTGGCGCGCGGCGATGTGGGCCAAGCCCGCCGGCCACGGCATCAACGACCCGGGATTCGTTCAGCCCACACGGCCGATGAGCGCAATCGGCGGCTGACCATGTCCGAGGATCTGGCCGACACCTCTACTCGAGTGCGCGTCACCGTGCGCTACTTCGCGGCTGCGCGGGCCGCTGCGGGGGTGGAAGACGAAATGGTGACCGTGGCCCCCGGCTCGACCGTCGGTGAACTGGTCGAAGAGCTCGGCGCGCGCGGCTACGAACTGGAGAAAATTTTGCGCCGCTGCTCGCTTCTGTGCGACGGCATGGCGGTTAAGGACCCGTCGGTGGCGCTGCGAACAAACCAGACGATCGATGTGTTACCCCCATTCGCCGGGGGATGATCGTGATTTGCGTCACATAACGGAATGGTCACAACCTGGCTACGGCCGGGTGGAGTCCGCGCCGCACCTGCGGAAATGCAAAATTCTCTTGGGCTTTTAGAACCCTTTTAGGATTTGCCGGGGGCGGAAACGCCGAGATCGGCAAAAGGTGACGAGACCGATCTGAACCGTTACGGTCCTTCCCAAGCCAGTCGAGTCTTTCAGGCGGGCCCTCCCCACCCTTCGCGCCGAGCTCCATCCGCTGGGCGGGGAAAACGACAAACAACATGGATGGAGGCGGGGGACCCACCCGGTCCGCCGACTTATAAGGACTCTGGAACCGCATGCGGTTCCTTGGGGTGAAGCCGTGCTGTTTTCCTCCGGGAAGGCACTACGGCCGGGCGACCTCTCCAGCCCGAACCCGACAGCTGACCTCGCGGGCGCATAAGAGAGGAAACAACGCACCAATGAGTGGACGGCATCGCAAGCCCGCAGCATCGGCCATCAGCGTCGCCAAGATCGCCTTCACCGGCGCAGTAATCGGTGGCGGAAGCATCGCACTGGCCGGCCAGGCGGCCGCCGCGACTGATGGCGAATGGGACAAGGTAGCCAGCTGCGAGTCAGGCGGCAACTGGGCCATCAACACCGGCAACGGCTACCAGGGCGGGCTGCAGTTCTCGCCGGGCACCTGGAGCGGCCATGGCGGCAGCCAGTACGCGCCTGCCGCCAACATGGCAAGCAAGGAAGAGCAGATCGCGATCGCCGAGCGGGTGCTCGCGAGCCAGGGTCGCGGCGCGTGGCCCGTCTGCGGGCACGGACTCTCCGGCTCGACTCCTCGTAACGTCGTCGACCAGCCCCAGGCGCTCGACGCTCCCGGTTTGAACGGCGAGCTGCCGCCCCCGGCGCCGCTCGACGCTCCGCCGCCGGTTGGTCCGCTTCCAGTCGAGGCCGCCGCATTCAATGCACCGCTGCCCGACGCTCCCCCGCCGGCTCCGCTGCCCGAAGCCCCGCCGGTGGACGCGCCGATCATCGACGCCTCCCTCGAAGCGCCCGCTCCCGTTGAGGCGCCCGCTCCGGTCGAGGCGCCCATCGTCGACGCCGCCCTCCAAGCTCCGGCCCCGGTCGATGTTCCGCCGCCGGCCGACCCGCCGACCGTCAACGCCGCCGACAACTGGACCTTCGTCGACGGCGGGCCGGCACCCGATACCGGGCCGCAGGCCTGGGCGCTGCACAATGCGCCGCTGGCCCCCGCCCCGGGTGACCCCCTGCCGCCCGTCCCGCC
>JAOPWF010000198.1 GCA_025965815.1 Mycobacterium sp. | reverse complement strand
GCGACGCTGGACAAAGAGCCGCATGAGGTGGCGTCGATGTTCGACGCCGTCGCCCGCCGCTACGACTTGACCAACACCGTGCTGTCGATGGGGCAGGACCGCTACTGGCGGCGCGCCACCCGGGCTGCGCTCGATGTCGGCGCCGGCGACAAGGTGCTTGACCTCGCCGCCGGCACCGCGGTGTCGACGGTCGAACTGTCGAAGTCCGGAGCCTGGTGCGTCGCGGCCGACTTCTCGGTCGGGATGCTGGCGGCGGGTCACGACCGCGACGTGCCGAAGGTGGCCGGGGATGCGACGCGGCTGCCGTTCGACGACGGTGTTTTCGACGCGGTGACCATCAGCTTCGGGTTGCGCAATGTCGTCGACCACATCGCGGGACTGCGGGAGATGGCGCGGGTGACCCGTCCGGGCGGCCGGCTGGTGGTATGCGAGTTCTCCACGCCGACGAACCCGTTCCTCGGCACCGTGTACAAGGAATCCCTGATGCAGGCGCTGCCGCGGGTGGCGAGGGCGGTCGCATCGAACCCGGAGGCATACGTCTATCTGGCCGAATCCATCCGGGCCTGGCCCGATCAGGCAGGCCTCGCGCGCCAGATCGGCGACGCCGGCTGGTGGGCGGTGCGGTGGCGCAACTTGACCGGCGGCATCGTCGCGCTGCACGCCGCGCGTAAGCCGCTGCGCCCGTCCTAAACGGCGGCGAACGCTCCGGGATCCGCGACCAGGTGAAGGGCGTCGCGGAACTCGTCCACAGCATCGGCTTCACCCTCGAACTCGACCCGCCGTAGCGCCGACTTCCGCTCCGCGGCGGTCGAGCCGAAACGGGCGGTGACCAGATCCGCGGCGGCCGCCCGCACCGTCACCGCAGGTTCGCCTCGGGCTCCCGTCAGCTGTCCGTTGCGCACCGCCAGTTCGAAACGGCGGTCGTCGATATCGATGCGGTATGCGGCGTCCAACGTGGTGGCGCGGGCGGGGTCGAAGGGCAACAGCACGCCGGCGAGGAATCCGTTCAGCGGCGTCACGGCGCTCTCATCCGGCTCGAGCAGGTCCACCCCGAACAACGCGATGGCCCGCAGGATCGGCGGGATCTTCCGCCAGCCCATGTCACTGAGGGTGTAGACCGTACGGGCCACCGGTGGCGGCAACTCGGTGCGGTCGACGATTCCCGCATCTTCCAGTTCCCGCAGTCGGTCGGCTAGCAGGTTGGTGGCGATACCCGGCAGTTGGGCGCGCAGGTCGCCGTAGCGACGCGGACCGCCGACAAGCTCGCGCAGGATCAAGAGTGTCCATCGTTCGCCGACGACATCGAGCCCCTTCGCTATGGGGCAGTTCTGGTTGTAGTTCCGGCCCGCCATAGGAGGAACTCTACCATTCAGACAATTAAGTAGTCGTAATACTTGAATAACTTGTCTACTAGGTTTACGTTCACGTCTATGACTACACACCTCCGTCACGCCTCCCCCGCAAGCGGGAGGTACCCCCAGTTTCGCGACCGCCCGGTCGCCGCGCTCGCCGTCATCTGCCTCAGCGTCTTCGTCATCAGCGTGGACGCCACTATCGTCAACGTCGCCCTACCTACGCTCTCCCGCGAACTGGACGCGGATACCGCGCAATTGCAATGGATCGTGGATGCATACACGCTCGTGATCACCGGCCTGCTGCTGTCTGCGGGCAGTCTTAGCGACCGCTACGGCCGGCGCGGCTGGCTCAGCCTCGGTCTGGCGCTTTTCGCGGCGACCTCTGCCATTGCGTCACAGGTCAACTCTGCGGACGCCCTGATCGTGGCCCGCGCTGCCATGGGAATCGGTGCGGCGGTGATCTTTCCGACGACGCTCGCGCTGATCACCAACATCTTCACCGACCCCAAGCGGCGCGCCAAGGCAATTGGATTGTGGGCGGCCATGACCGGCATCGGGGTGGCCGTGGGACCGATTTCCGGCGGCTGGCTGCTGGAGCATTTCTCCTGGGGTTCGATCTTCCTCGTCAATGTGCCGGTCGCCGTGATCGCCATCGTCGGCGCCGTGCTGTTCATACCGACGTCGCGGGACCCGGCCACCCCACCGCTCGACATCGTGGGATTCGTGCTGTCGACGGTCGGTGTGACCGCGCTCGTCTACACCATCATCGAAGGCCCGAACGTCGGCTGGACGAACGGCCGCACCCTGACCGGCTTCGGCATCGCGGCCGCCGGCCTCGCCGCCTTCGTGGCGTGGGAGCGGCGTCGCGCCCATCCGATGCTTGACCTCTCCGTGTTCACGAACCGACGGTTCTCCGGCGGCAGCCTCGCGGTGACCGCGGGCTTTCTGACGCTGTTCGGATTCATCTTCGTGATCACCCAGTACTTCCAGTTCGTGAAGGACTACAGCGCATTTCAGACCGGGGTGCGGCTGCTGCCGGTTGCGATCTCGATCGCGGTCGCCAGCGTCGTCGCTCCCCGCTTGGTCGAGCGGATCGGCACCACCGTCGTCGTCGCCGGGGGACTGGCGGTCTTCGCGACAGGGCTGGCGTGGGCGGCCACCGTCGACGCGAGCACGGCCTACTCGGTGATCGCGATGCAGATGGTGCTCCTCGGCGGCGGTCTCGGCCTGACGACGGCGCCGGCCACCGAATCGATCATGGGGTCCCTGAGTGTCGACAAGGCCGGCGTCGGATCAGCGGTGAACGACACCACCCGTGAGCTGGGCGGCACCCTCGGCGTGGCCATCGTCGGCAGCGTGTTCGCGTCGGTGTACGCCGGACGGCTCGCCGACTCTTCGGCACTGGCGGCGCTGCCCGCCGATGCTCGCACCGCGATGCGGCAGTCGATGGCCGCGGCGGTCCGGGTAGTGGGTCAGCTACCACCGCAACAGGGTCCGGCCATCCGGCAGGCCGTCGAAAATGCTTTCCTTGACGGGCTTTTCATCGGCTCGCTGGTCTGCGCCGGTATCGCCCTGGTCGCGGCGGTCGTCGTGGGAGTTCTGTTGCCTGCCCGCGGCTCAACTGAACGGCGGACGCCGGTCAATCCGGCGTGAGCCCGCGCCGGCGCGCCGCCAGACCCGCGCCACCCAGTCGGCGTCGTCGTCGGTCACCAGGTTGCCCATCACCCGCACCGCGATGCCCATCAATGCGGCTGACCGCATCGCCAGCGGCCCGGTCGCAGGCAGAAAACGGGGGATGGTCAGCAGCAGGGCCAGCCGCCGCGCGATGGAGAAACCCCGGCCGTAGTGCTGCTGCAGGGTCTCCGGCCACACCCGGGTGAGGTCGGCAGTGTCGAGCAGTTCCACCGCCATCCGGCCGGTCTCCAGGCCGTAGTCGATGCCCTCGCCGTTGAGCGGATTGACGCAGGCCGCCGCGTCGCCGATGAGCATCCAGTTCGGTCCGGCGACCCCGGAGACCGCACCACCCATCGGCAGCAACGCCGAGATGACGGCGCGGGGTTCGCCGTCGAAGCCCCATTCCTCGCGGCGCAGGCTCGTGTAATAGGACATCAGCGGCCGCAGCGCCGCATCCGCCTGTCGTTTCGACGTCGACAGGGCGCCGACGCCGATGTTCACTTCGCCGTTGCCGAGCGGGAAGATCCAGCCGTAGCCGGGCAGCAGTTCGCCCTCCGGTGAGCGCAATTCCAGGTGCGAGGTGATCCACGGCTCGTTGCTGCGCGGCGTCGCCAGATACCCGCGCGCCGCCACGCCGTACACCGTCTGCTGATGCCATTGCCGGCCGAGCGCGCGGCCCAGTGTCGAGCGGGCGCCGTCGGCGACGATCAACTGTCCGCATCCGATCTCGGTCCGCCCGGTGCCGTCGTCCACGACAAGTGCGCGTACCCGGCCCGACGAATCATGCTGTACGTCAACCGCTTTCGCACCGAGGAGCATCTTGGCTCCGTCATCGGCGGCGACCTGGCGGATGCGGTCGTCCAGTTCGAGGCGGGGCACCGCACTACCGGTCGACGGGAACGACGGGCCCGGCCACTCCACCTCGACATCGGCGCCGAAACCGGACATCCGCAGCCCGCGATGCCGGATGCGGCTGTCCAGCCAGTCGCTCAGGCCCAATAGCTGCAGCTCGGCGACCGCACGCGGCGTCAACCCGTCGCCGCAGGCCTTGTCCCTGGGGAACTGCGCCGAGTCGACGACCAGCACGTCACGGCCGCTGCGGGCGGCCCAGGCGGCGGCCGCCGAACCGGCCGGTCCGGCACCGACCACCACCACATCGGCGCTGGGCGTATCCCCGAGTCGCTGAGCTACTGCCCGCCGGGTGTCCATGATCACCAGTATGTTGGACCAATGAGGACACCGGGCAGCGTGGTTGCGGGCGTTGATTTCGGCGACCCGGCGTTCGCCGATAACGTCCGCGAGGGTGTGGCCCGCATCGAGAACCTGATGGACACCGAGCTGGGCAAGGCCGACGAGCTGATGGCCGAGGCGGTGCAGCATCTGTTCCAGGCCGGCGGCAAACGCTTCCGCCCGCTGTTCACCGTGCTCTCAGCGCAGCTGGGACCGGAGCCCGACGCCTGGCAGGTCACCGTCGCCGGCGCGGTCATCGAGTTGGTGCACCTCGCGACGCTGTACCACGACGACGTAATGGACGAGGCGCAAGTGCGGCGTGGTGCACCCAGTGCGAACGCCCGGTGGAGCAACAACATCGCCATCCTGGCCGGCGACTACCTGTTCGCCACCGCGTCGCGGCTGGTGTCCCGGCTCGGCCCGGACGCGGTGCGCATCATCGCCGAGACCTTCGCGCAGCTGGTCACCGGTCAGATGCGAGAGACCCGCGGCGCGGCCGAGGGCGTCGACTCGGTCGAGCACTACCTGAAGGTGGTGTACGAGAAGACCGCCTGCCTGATCGCCGCCTCCGGCCGGTTCGGCGCGACATTCTCCGGGTCCGATGAGGAGCAGATCGAGCGGCTGAGCCGGCTCGGCGGCATCGTCGGGACCGCGTTCCAGATTTCTGACGACATCATCGACATCGACAGCGACCCGGACGAGTCGGGCAAGGTTCCGGGCACCGACCTGCGCGAGGGTGTGCATACCCTGCCGGTGCTCTACGCACTGCGCGAGACCGGTGCGGACACCGACCGGCTGCGGCAGCTGCTGTCCGGGCCGGTCGAGGACGATGCCGACGTCGCGGAGGCGCTGACACTGCTGCGTAGGTCGCCGGGCATGGTCAGCGCCAAGAACACCGTCGCCCGGTACGCCCGGGAGGCCCGCGACGAACTGGCCAAACTGCCCGACTGCGCCGGGCGCGCGGCGCTGGCCTCGCTGGTCGACTACACCGTCAATCGCCATGGCTAACCGTCTCGATGCCGCCGGTGCGGGGGGCTCCGGGGAACCTCCGGTGCCTTGCTGAGCGTTTAATCAGCGGTATCGCATTGTCTTGGTAGGAGGAAGCTGATGACCTGGCATCCACACGCCAACACGTTCAAGACGTTTTTGCTGTTGGTCGGCATGTCGGCGCTGATCGTGTTCATCGGGGCGCTGTTCCGAAGCACCGCGATCCTGGGGCTGGCGGTGCTGTTCGCCGTGGGCATGAACGTCTACGTGTACTTCAACAGCGACAAGCTGGCGCTGCGCGCGATGCACTGCCAACCGGTCACCGAGCTGGAGCAGCCGGTGATGTACCGCATCGTGCGGGAACTGGCCACCGCAGCGCATCAGCCGATGCCGCGGCTCTACATCAGCGACACAGCCAACCCGAACGCGTTCGCCACCGGCCGCAACCCACGCAACGCCGCGGTGTGCGCCACCACCGGAATCCTGGCCATCCTCAACGAGCGCGAGCTGCGGGCTGTGCTGGGCCACGAGCTGTCGCACGTCTACAACCGCGACATTCTGATTTCGGGTGTCGCCGGCGCGCTGGCCGCGGTGATCACCGCGCTGGCCAATATCGCCATGTTCGCGGGCATGTTCGGCGGGAACCGGGAGGGTGGCACCAATCCGTTTGCGCTGCTGCTTGTTTCGCTGCTGGGTCCGATCGCGGCGACGGTGATTCGGCTGGCGGTGTCTCGGTCACGCGAATACCAGGCCGACGAGTCCGGCGCCTTGCTGACCGGTGACCCGCTGGCACTGGCGTCCGCGCTGCGCAAGATCAGCCGGGGTGTGGAGATGGCCCCGCTGCCGCCGGATCCGAAGCTGGCCGACAATGCGCACCTGATGATCGCCAACCCGTTCCGGCCCGGCGAGAAGATCGGCAAGCTGTTCTCCACCCACCCGCCGATGGAGGACCGGATCAGCCGCCTCGAGCAGATGGCCGGTCGCGGACCGGGCCAGTTCTAGCGGCCCCTAGCGGGGTCATGGCGCCCCCGCTGACAGGTAGGCACAGATGCCAGCTGTCGGCGCGTTGATGGGTGGAAGCCATGACGACAACGGTTCGCCCGACGGCAAGGCTGGAACCAGTC